>CADBPH010000282.1 GCA_902796455.1 uncultured Bacteroidia bacterium | reverse complement strand
TTTTACCTCAGCTGTAACCTTTGCCGCCGAACCGCCCGAGGGGTATGAGGTCGAGTCGCTCAGTACGGAATGCGGCTTGATGGACATTACGTTGATCAAGCACGGCTCGCTGGCGGTGATGTACAAGGATATGACGATCCAGATCGATCCGGTGGCCGGATTCGGAAAGCCGACGGATTATGCCAAGGATTTCGGAAAGGCGGATTTCATCCTGGTTACGCATGAGCATCCGGACCACCTCGACGAGGCTACGCTGAAGACCCTGATGGACGGGCACACGAAATTGTACCTGAACAAGACCAGCCGCGACAAAATCGGCTTCGGCACCGCTGTCGCCAACGGAGATTCTTTCGAACTGTACGAGGGTGTCCGCGTCGAAGTGGTTCCCGCCTACAATACCACGCCGGGCCGGGAAAAGTTCCATCCCAAAGGAAACGGGAACGGATACATTTTGGACCTGGATGGATTCCGGATCTATATAGCCGGAGACACGGAAGATATTCCGGAAATGGCGGAGCTGGGCACCATTGATATGGCGTTCCTCCCTGTGAACCAGCCGTATACGATGACGCCCGACCAGTGTGTCCATGCTGCGGAAATGATCAAGCCGACCATCCTGATCCCGTATCATTCCGGCCAGACCGATCTCTCGGGCATTCCCGCCCGTCTCCCCGATGTGGATGTCCGGCTCCGGAATATGCAGTAGGGACGCCTGACCGGAGATCAGTCTGCAAACTTCATTTCATCGAACAGGTAGGACGCATGTCCGATGTGCTCGATGTTGAAGAGCAGGTAGCGGATGTCCAGGGAAATGTTGCGGCAGATTTCCGGATCGTACACGATGTCGCTCATCGTCCCTTCCCAAACGCGGTCGAAATTGATTCCGACCAAGTCTCCGTCGGCATTGATGACCGGACTGCCGGAGTTGCCGCCGGAGGTGTGGTTGGTGGCGAGAAAGCAGACGGGTTGGCTGTCATGGCCGCCCGCGGCATAGATATCCCGCAGGGTTTGCGGAATGTTGTAGTCGAAAATGTCCGGGTTGTCTTTCTCGATAATCCCCTTCAGGGTGGAGACCGGGCGGTAATAGACGCCGTCTGCGGGCGCATATCCCCGGACATGGCCGTAAGCGACCCTCAGGGTCAGGTTGGCGTCCGGATAGAAGGCCTTGCCCGGCTCGAAATCCATCTGCCCCTGCATGTAGTCCCGGTATGCCAGCGTGATAGCGCGCGTGGTTTCACTGATGACCGGCCGGAGTTCCTCGGCATACCATTGCAGGAATGCGTTGTACATCTCCCAGGCCGGATCGTTTTCCACGCGGTCCAGGTCTTCTTCCGTCAGATTCAGCACTTTTTCCTTGTCCGTGAAAAGCGAACGGGCGAACAGGTCGTCCCGCCAGGTGGCGACGCTCCCGTAAGCGGCTAGTTTTTCCTTGAACCAGGCGGGTTTGAACGATTCGGGAAGATGCTGGTCAAAGGCCTCCATGACGGCCGCGAAGATTTCTTCGTCAATGGGCTGGTAATAATCCTTGAAAAAGGCCTCCACCTGGGCGTCTTTGGCTTTCTTGTCGGAAAGCTTCGATTGGACGGCAGCGGTCAGCTGCAGGAGCTCAATCGTCCGGACCGTTTCCATATAATACTCATAGGCAAGGTAATAGGGATTCCTTCGTGCATACAGGTCTCCCAACTTTTCGACCAGCCCTTCGTACCGGGTTCCCCGTGCCCATTGCCGGAAACGCTGCTCATACGCCTGTTTCTCGGCGACCGTATTCATCTTCGCGATCCCGCGGGCTTCTCCCTGCCATTTTTTCCAGGCGTTGGCGACGGATGCATTCTTGGAAGAATACTGGATGCGGACCGCCTGGTCCTGGGACATGTATTTTTTCTGGACATTGAGCCGGAGGGTGCGCAGGGCGATTTTCTGGGGATCGGACACTTCTCCGATATACCGCACTTCGTCACTGGTGACATATTCCCGGGTGCTTCCCGGACATCCGTACACAAAAGTGAAGTCTCCTTCTTGCACCCCTTTCCGGGAAATCCGGAAAGACCTCTTGGGGCGGTAGGGGACATTGTCCTCGGAATAATCGGCGGGATTGTTGTCCTTGTCTGCGTAAATGCGGAACAGGGAGAAATCACCCGTATGGCGGGGCCACATCCAGTTGTCCGTATCGCCGCCGAACTTCCCGATCGACGAGGGGGGAGCCCCGACCAGGCGTACGTCCCGGAATACCCGGTAAACATACAGGAAATACTGGTTGCCGTAGAACAAGGGTTCAACCCTGGCCGTCAGGCCTTTGCCTTCCGCGGTAGCCTGGTGGGTCAGTTCTGCCGAACGCACTTTCACCACGGAGTCCCGCTGGGCCTCCGACATGCCGGGCAGCACACCGTTCAGGACGGCGGCTGTGACGTCGTCCATCCGCTCGAGGAAACTGACGGTCAATCCCGGATTCGGAAGTTCCTCATTGCGGCGCATGGCCCAGAATCCATCTTTGAGATAATCGTGTTCCACGCTGCTGTGCCGCTGGATCTGTCCGTATCCGCAGTGGTGGTTGGTCACCAGCAGTCCCTCGTCGGAAATCAGTTCTCCCGTGCAGCCGGATCCGAACAGGACGACGGCATCCTTGAGGGAAGCCTGGTTTACGCTATAGATGTCTTCTGCGGACAAGCGGCATCCTTTGTCTTGCATGTCGGCGATTCTCTGGGAAATCAGGGCGGGCAGCCACATGCCTTCGTCGGCATGGAGCGGTTGGAACAGCGCGGTGGCCAGCGTAAGGGCCAGGAGTTTTCTTTTCATGTATTTATGCAGGATACTTTGTACAAAAATACGTAAAAAATCCGTTACATTTGTAACGTGAAGAACAGAGTCCTGACTGTACTGGCCGCCCTGGCCCTGTTTGCCCAGCCGGTTTGCGCCATCGATCTTTCCCGCCTGCCGCATGACGTGCCCTCCCTGCTCGCGTGGCTCCGGGCACCGGATCGTTCGCTGGATCCGGCATATGTATTCCAGCCGTCCACGCCCTGGACGGTCGGAATGGAAACATCGATGATTGACACCCGTGCCAGGATGTCCCATGACATGACCATCATCCGGAATCTTCCCGACGGGACGGTGCAGGTGGACCACCCGTCGCTGGTTTCGGACCAGCAGAGCCCTGCCGCCTGGAAACTGGGCGCCTCCCTTTCTTATGGAAAACTTTCGTTGGGATACGGCTCTGAGATTTTCCGCCGCAGCCCCGGGAAGAATACCCTTTTTTCTTTTTCTTACTGGAAGCAGGCCTTTGGTATCCAGGCGCAATATTACAAGGTATTCGATTTCGT
>CADBPH010000281.1 GCA_902796455.1 uncultured Bacteroidia bacterium | reverse complement strand
GACCCCTGTGACGGTGGAGCAGGTTTCCCATGATTTCCTCTTCGGCAGCAACATCTTCCTGTTCGGCCAGCTGGATACCCCCGAGAAGAACCGGAAGTATGAGGATGCCTTCGGAAACTTGTTCAATGCGGCGACCATCGCTTTCTATTGGAAAGAGCTGGAACCCGAGAAAGGCAAGATCCGGTTCGCCGCGGACAGTCCGTATTGTTACCGGCGGCCCCCGACTGATCCCGTCGTGGCATTCTGCGAATCGAAAGGCCTCCATACGAAAGGGCATGCCATTATTTACGGCATCCGGAGCTGGGGCCATCCGACCTGGATGCCCGAGGACAGGAAGGTAATGGAGAAAGAATTCGAGCGGCATGTCCGGGAACTGGCGGAGCACTATGGCAACCGGGTGGAGAACTGGGATGTCGTCAACGAGTGTTATGACCAAGCGAACCGCGGCCTCATGCCGGACGATTATGTCTACAAGACGTATAAATGGGCCATGCAGTATTTCCCGGAGGATGTCACGTTCAATACCAACGAATGTGACATGCATTGGGGACCGGTCAAGCGTTACGTTGAAATCGCCCGCAACCTGATCGACCGCGGGATCCGGGTGGACAATGTCGGGGTACAGATGCACATTTTCAAGCCGGAGGAATCCCGGAAGATTGCGGAAGGGACCGATGACGGCCGGCTGGCGCCGGAACGGCTTTGGGCGACGATGGAGTGCCTGACGGATATCGGCCGTCCGATCTTTATCAGCGAAGTCACGGTCAGTGCCCCTGATGAAACGCCGCAGGGCCTTGAAATCCAGAAAGAACTGACGCGTAATTTCTACCGGCTCTGGTTCAGCCATCCGTCCGTTGCGGGCATTACGTGGTGGAACCTTGTGGACGGCGGTGCCGCCCCGGGCGAGCCCTCTTTCTCCGGCCTGTTTGACAAAGACATGAATCCGAAACCGGCCTACGAGGCACTTGACCACCTCATCAACCACGAGTGGAAAACATCTTTCACCGTAAAGGCGCCGAAGGATGGCAAAATATCCTGGCGCGGGTTCAAAGGGGATTACAAAATCTCCTACAAGGACCGGAAAGGGAAGGTGGTTACATTGGATTATTCGAAAAAGTAATATTAACAACGCATGGATATGAAAAAAGTTATTCTTTCTGCACTGGTCTTGCTGGCGGGGATTTCCCTTTCCGCACAGAGCGCGAAGAACGGCACGATCCCTTCCGATGAGGGATTGTTCCCGTTCTTGATTACCTACGGGGAGGCGTCCCCGGCGGTCGATTACAGTTTCCTGCTGGATGCCCCTGCCGGGAAGGATGGTTTTATCCGGGTTGAAAACGGCCACTTCGCCAACGACAAGGGGCGGATCCGGCTGAACGCGACCAACCTGACGGCTGCGGCCAATTTCCCGACCCACGAGCAGGCCGAGCGCATGGCGGCCCGGATTGCCCGTTTCGGAATCAACTGTGTCCGGCTGCATTACATGGACTGGCCTTACGGCCCGGAGGGCTTCCCGCTGGCCAAGGAGCCGTCGATCTTCGCCAAGGACGGTTCCGACCGGAACCTGGACCCTGTGATGCTGGACCGGCTCGACTACCTGATCTGGCAGTTCAAGCAGCGGGGTATCTATGTGAACGTCAATCTCTATGTGGCTCGTTATCAGTATTTTTACAAGGGTCAGAATGCGTTCAATCCCGACATCCAGGAAAAGGAGCGGGAATATGCAAAGGACTTGCTCACGCATGTCAATCCTTATACGGGGCTTCCGCTGGCGAAAGATCCCTGCGTGGCCGTGATTGAACTCAACAACGAAGATGCGTTGTTCACCTCGTATTTCGGGGGCGGCGTCCGGCGTCCGGACTGGCCGGCACCGGCAGAGCTTAAGAACCTCTCCGACAAGGAGAAACGGGACTTTTTCCATACATTGGAAAAACTGGAGCGGGACCATTGGGACAATATGCGGACGTATCTCCGGGAGGAACTGGGAGTCCGCGTTCCGATTACTTCCACCCAGGTGTCCTATACGGTCCCGTCCACCCTGGAAGGGATGGATTATTATGACAACCATGCCTACTGGAAACATCCCCGGATCGGCGTTTACTGGCGGCAGGACAATGCAGCCATGGTGAACAGCGCGGACGGCGGAACGCTGACGGGTAACTTGATCCCGCGCCGCTTTGCCCGGAAACCGTATACCGTTTC
>CADBPH010000280.1 GCA_902796455.1 uncultured Bacteroidia bacterium | reverse complement strand
TTCTCGGGGGTATCCAGCTGGCCGAACAGGAAGATGTTGCTGCCGAAGAGGAAATCATGGGAAACCTGCTCCACCGTCACAGGGGTCCCGGGTTTGACATTCTCCAGGACAATCTCCATATCGGCCTTGCGATAGCGGTCGATCCGCTCGTTGACGGCGGTCTGGAGGCTGTCATTCCAGGTTTTGTAAAAGGCCTCGCTCATCGCGGGGTTCCGCTCCTGGGCGCCCGCCGGAAAAAGACCGGCAGCGAGGAGGCCGAGGACGGCATAGATGGGGAATTTCATAAGGCGATTACGTGGTTACAACTGGCTGCGACGGATTATTTCGTAAAGTCAAAATCTACCAGGATCGGCAGGTGGTCGGAGGGCCTGATACCCCATCTGGTCGACCAGTCCCGCAACGGTGTCGTGTAACTGTCCCAGATGATATCGGCCTCCGTCACCCTGTCACACAGCGGTTTCGTACAATAGATAAAGTCTATCCGGGAATTCCTCCGCCATATACTGGGTCTGAACTCATCCGGATGCTGCTGCTTGACCATATCCTGGAAAGGAGTGTTGGCCAGCAAATAATCATGCGGCAGGAAGGCGTCCGTATCCTCCTTGTAACCATAGTAGTCATTATCCAGGCGGGATTTTGAATTGAAGTCGCCGAGCATCATCCAATATTGCTTCCCGGCATCCTGCACTTTCCCCACCGTATGGTTGCAGATATAACGCAGCTCCTTTGCCCGGCCTTCGTTCCCCCCATGCGGCGTCAGGTGAAGGGTGACGATATTGACCGTCTTCCCGTTCACCTCGACCGTTGCCCAGCCGGCTCCATGCTTAACAACCGAGTCCGGTTTTTCCCCGACAATCCTGTCGATATACTGGATTGGATACTTGGACGTAATCACCTGCGGGAAATTGTCCCGGTGACCGCCGATTCCCCAGTACTTGTGGCCGTAACGGGCAGCAAGGTCCCCCCAGTGTTCCACGAGATACCGTTCTTCGGGTTCCAGATTATCATTCGTGTTGGTAACCCAGTTCGACTGGGCCTCGCACCAGACGCAGACATCGGGGTCCTGGCTCCGGACAAACGCGACAAAACGGTCGTAATTGTCACCCTGGCCGTCCCACATCCCCTGGAGGATGTTCCAATACAGGACCCGGAAATGAACCGGTTCCCGATGGCAGGAAACGGCAAGGACCGCCGCCAGCAGAAGGATAAGGGCCTTTTTCATGATGTTCCCAAAAGATTAGCAGGGCAGGCTCATGCCACCGTCTACCAGGAAGTCCGCCCCGGTAATGTACCGGCCGGCATCGCTGCAAAGCAGCAAGGCCGCTCCGGCCAGGTCGTCCGGCTGTCCGATAAAACCGACGGGGATGACGTTCTCGATCTTCTTCCGGTAAGCCGGATCCGAGAGGGCCTCCACGTTCCGGATGGTCTCGATGCAGCCAGGCGCCAGGTTATTGACCGTGATCCCTTCTGCCGAGAGCTGGACGGCGAGGGTACGGACCATGTTCAACTGCGCGCTCTTGGAGGCGGCATATACGATCATGGCCGTATTGGGACGGTTCTGCTGGACCGATCCGACGGTGACGATGCGGCCCCACTTCTGTGCGCGCATGTGCGGAACGCAGCATTGCGCCAGGACCAGGGAAGCCCGGACATTGATGTGCATCTGGAAGTCGAACTCTTCGTTGGTCACTTCCTCCCAGCCTTTGCGGACCTGGACGGAGGCATTGTGGACTAGGATGTCAACCTGGACATTGTTCTCCTTGCAAAATGCTTCGAAATCTTCTTTCAGCGTATCGGAGGCCAAGTCATAACGCCAGCACAAATACTCCGCCCCCATGGCATCCAGCGCATCCTTCGTTTCCTGGGCGGTCCGGTCGTTGCCGCGCCAGTTGATAATGACCCGGGCGCCATTCTCGGCCAGTGCCAGGGCAATGGAGCGGCCGATGCCCTGTCCGCTGCCCGTAACCAGGGCCGTACGCCCCTTCAGATTGAATAACTGCATCATAATATTCTGATTTTTAACTCCATATCCTGTCATTGGAAAACTCCGTGTTCCACTCGTCCGTCGGCTCCCAGAGACCCGGAATCGCCGGGTTGATCTTCTGGGCGATCAGTTCTTCATTGAGCCCGGTAATGCCGAGGCCCGGACCGTCCGGCACGGTGATGAATCCGTCCTTGACCAGCGGCCGGGGCAGCCCTTCCACAAGATCCTGCCACCAGGGAACATCCACGGAGTGGAGCTCCATCGCCAGGACATTGTGCATGGCCGCGGCGACATGGACAGCCGCCATGCAGGCAATCGGGCTTTCCGCCATGTGGATGGCCACCGCGACGCCGTTTTCGTCCGCCATGTCCGCAATCTTCTTCAGTTCCAACGCGCCGCCGCATGTCAGGATGTCCGGATGGATGACCGAAACGCCATGCTGCTTGATCAGCGGCTCGAATCCTTCTTTCAGGTAAATGTCCTCTCCTGTCGCCACCGGGACGCAGGTAGAATTGGCCAGGCGCACATACTGGTCCGTATACATCCACGGAATCATGTCCTCCATCCAGGCGATGTTGTATTTCTCCACCCGGCGGGCGAACCGGATGCAATCCTCGACACAGACGTGGCCGAAATGGTCGATGGCCAGCGGGACTTCGTACCCGATCACCTCACGGACCTCCCGGACATATTTTTCCAGAATGTCCAAACCCTTTTCCGTCAGGTGGATACCCGTGAACGGATGAGCCGTCGTCACAATATCGTAGCTCCGCTGCCGGCGGACCATTTCCGAGGTAACGGAACCGCTCTGCACATTCAGGATATGCGGAGCGTATTCCTTCATCTCCTCAATCAGGCCGAGCGGGGCGTTGATGGCACCGGGTTCGTCCATCAGCAAGCCGATCCCCAGGTCCATCTTCAAGAACGTGAAGCCCATTTCCATCCGTTTCTTCAGCGCCAGACCCATCGCATGCCCGTCATTGTCTTTTCCTTCGGCATCCGTGTCGCAGTATACCCGGATGCGGTCGCGGAACTTCCCGCCCAGCATCTGGTACAGCGGAACGCCATACGCCTTGCCTGCAAGGTCCCACAGGGCAATCTCAATCCCGGAGACGCCGCCGCCCTGGCGGGAAGGGCCGCCGAACTGTTTGATTTTATGGAAAAGGCGGTCTACCTGGCAGGGATTTTCTCCCAGCAGGCGGCTTTTCAGCATCAAGGCGTAAGTCTTGCTGGATGCATCCCGCACCTCGCCATATCCTACAAGTCCTTGATTAGTAAAGATTTTCAGGAGTGTGCACCGCTTCGGAGCACCATCAATGTCGGCAAACCGGATATCGGTAATTTTCAGTGTCGACGGATCAATTGAAGGGTTCATCAGTGTTTGATATATTTTTACAATACGAAATCTGAATTAATCGTTTTGTGTTTACATACAAATGTGTCGAAATTGAATTGTATTTTCAATTCTTTTTTGCGTTATTTGAGCAATTTTTATAATGTAAAATGATTCTGGTCCTAGAAAAAGCCTTCAATATCCTGGAACTGCTCGCTTCGGATGCATCCCGGGATTTCCCGCTGGGGGAAATATCCAGCGCCCTCGACCTGGACAGGGGAACCTGCGCCAACATCATGAAAACCCTGAAGCTGCGGGGATATGTCGACCAGTCCTCGCCCCGGAAAGGATACCGCCTTGGGTACATGATTTACCGCCTGGGGGATTCGTATGTCAATAACGAACAACTGACGGCCCAGGCCCGGCCCTACGTCGACCGCCTGTCGGCCCAGTTCAACGAGTGCATCCTGCTTTCTGTCATCAAACAGGACAAGCGGGTCGCCCTGCACGTGACCATGCCGGACCAGGAACTGGTGGTCCGCACCAGCCGGGAAATCCCCGTCTACCGGGCTACAACCGGCAGGATGATCCTTTCCTATTATTCTTCAGAAGAACTGGTCCGGTTCGTCCGGCGGTTCGGACTGCCCAAGGCGGGAGACTGGGAAGGTGTCACGTCCTTTGAGTCGCTGCAGAAAGAATTGGACAAGGCCCGCAAACAGGGGTGGCGCAAAGACAGTGACCGCCATCATATTGTCGGACTGGCCGTTCCGGTATGGAAGGGGAACAAAGTCGTCGCCAGCCTCGGTATATATCTGCCCGAATTCCGCTACACGGACAATTCCGCGATCCTTCCTGCACTGCAGGAGACCGCCCAGACGCTGGGACTCGTTTTCAGCGAATCGGGGATCTGACGGGCGAATCTTGACAAATTCGATCGATATCATTACTTTTGTACTTGTATACATACAAACCTGAACCCATGACAGAACAAACGGCTGCCGCCATCGACGCCATTCAAGTAACCATGAATGCGGGCGGTATGAACACAATCAACATCGTCCTCGCTTTCGTGATGTACGGTGTTGCGCTCGGGATCGACCCGAAAATTTTCGTAAGCGTATTCCAGAAACCCAAATCCGTCCTGCTCGGCGCAACCTGCCAGCTGGTCCTCCTGCCGGCATTGACTTGCCTGCTTGCCATCATCTTCGGCAGCACGATATCGCCCATGATGGGACTCGGCATGATCCTCGTCGCCAGCAGCCCGGGCGGAAACATTTCCAACTTCATCTCCTCGCTGAGCAAGGCGAATGTGGAGTTGTCCGTCTCCCTGACGGCCATCAGCACATCCCTGGCCGTCCTGACGACCCCGTTCAACTTCTGGCTGTGGGGATCCGCGTACCTGCACTTCGCGAACGTGGCCGCCGAAGTCCCGACCCTGGTCATCTCCCTGTGGGAGGTCTTCAAGACCATTTTCATCCTGCTGGGCATTCCGCTGGCGGCCGGCATCCTCACGTCCCGGTTCCTCCCCAAAGTCGCCGACAAGTTGAAAAAGCCCCTCCAGTGGCTTTCCATTGCCTTTTTCCTCGGAATGGTCATCCTGTCCTTCGCGAGCAACATGAGCGCTTTCACGAAATGCATCCAATACATTTTCCTGATTGTGTTCCTGCATAACCTGCTGGCACTCTGCATCGGATACGGCGTCGGATCGATCTTCAAGGTTCCTGAATCCGACCGGCGGACGCTCACGATTGAAACAGGCATCCAGAATTCCGGACTGGGTCTGGCTTTGTTGCTGGGCACCAATATTTTCGCGGGATTCCCGCCGCACGGAGGCATGCTGGTCATCACCGCCTGGTGGGGAATCTGGCACATCATTTCGGGACTGACCGTCGCCACGTTGTTCAACCGGCCGGTATCTAAAGCCAAAGCCTATGCGTAAGATATGGGAATCCGACCCCTGGTACAATCTCCTGCGGATCTATGTCGATTTCGCGACCCAAAGAAGCTACCGGCGAATTTCGTCCACCGGCTCGCTCCCCGCGGACGGCGCCGTCATCATCTCGCCGAACCATACGAACACCCTCCTGGACGCCCTGGTCGTCCTGCAGAGCCGGAAAGAGCCGACGGTTTTCGGGGCGCGGGCGGATATTTTCAAGAAACCGGCCGTAGACCGGATCCTCCGCTTCCTGCGCATCCTGCCGATGGTGCGGAGCCGGGACGGAATCCGGGAGGTCCTCCACAATCGGGAATCATTTGAAGAAGTGGAAGATACGCTCGAACATCGCATCCCATTCTGCATCTTCAGCGAGGGACGCCACCGTCCGATGCACTCCCTGCTTCCCCTGCAGAAAGGGGTCGCCCGCCTCGCCTTTGCCAGCGCGGAAAAGCAGCAGACCTACATCGTGCCGGCAGGAATTGATTACAGCGATTTCTTCCATTACCGGGGCACCTGCGACCTGAAATATGGGGAGCCCATCGACATCAACCGTTTCCTTGCGGAACGCAGCGGGCAGACCCCTGCGGAAGTGTACCGCGCCTTGCTGGAAGAATTGTCCGCCCGGATGAAAAAGCTGATCCTGTACATCCCGGACGACGAGCATTACGAAGAAACCTGGCAGGCCATCCAGCAGCAGCGCCGGAAAAAACGGCCGTGGAAATGGCCCCTGGCCATCCTGACCCTGCCGTTTTTCCTGCTGAGCGCCCTGCTGACCCTGCCGATGTGGGGAACGGCCGAATACCTTTGCAAGAAGAAAATCAAAGACCACGCATTCTGGAATACAGCCCGGTGTATGGCACGGGTTGTCGGCGGCCCCATCATGCTGATTATCTGGAGCATCCTGTTCTTTATCCTGCTCCCGGTACCGATCGCCATCGGCCTGCTGGTCTATTTCCTCGTTTCTTACGACATCTTCTACGACTGGCTCAACCTGGTCCGCGAATAAAGAACGCATTGTTATGGAAGGAACTGTCCTCATCACAGGCGGCAGCAGCGGCATCGGCGCCGAAACGGCGCGGCTGCTTGCGGATGCCGGCATGACCGTATACTGCGCGTCCCGCCGGGGAATCGCCCCCGAATGCGACGGCATCATCCCGGTCACCCTGGATGTCAATGACGAATCCGCCTGCGAGCGGACCGTCCAACGCATCCTCTCCGAGTCTCACCGGCTGGACGCCGTCGTCGTCAACGCGGGGAACGGCATTGCCGGAGCCATCGAAGACACCTCGGACGAAGAAGCCCGTTACCAGCTGGAAACCTGTCTTTTCGGTGCCATGAAAACCATCCGGGCCTGCCTGCCGGCCTTCCGGGCGCAAGGGCATGGCCGCATCGTCACGACAACATCGGTGGCCGCCATCGTCCCCCTGCCGTACCAAGGGCTGTACAGCGCCGCCAAGGCTGCCCTGCTTTCTCTGACCGAATCCCTGGCCATCGAACTGCACGGGACCGGGATCCAGTGCGGTTCCGTCCTGCCCGGGGACACGGCAACCGGTTTCACGGCTGCCCGGAAACTGACACAAGCCGCGCGCGGCGAGGATTCCCCCTACCGCGCGTCCTTGCAGAAGTATCTGAAAAAGATTGAGCACGACGAGCTGTCCGGGATGGCTCCGCACCGCATCGCCCGCGCCATTGTCCGCCAATTGAAACGGCGCCGGATGCGCCCGCGCGTCATTCCCCGGATCGACTACCAGGCCATCGGACTGCTCGTCCGCCTGGTGCCGACCCGGCTCAAACTGTGGATCATCCGGCTCCTGTACTGTTAGCGCTCCCAGTTATCCGTACGGAACGGACCGGCAGGGATGCCGTAAGAGTTGAACACCGTCCCAACCGCAAAGTTGCGGAAGCAATAACGGACGGCAACCGGATTCGCGACCTCGGGGCACGTGACCGTAATCGTATTCTTGCTCACCCGCCCGAGCGCACGGTGGAACACACGGTCCTCCCCGGCTACTTCGAAACCGGGCAAGTCCCGGCCGATCGGGGCAAGGCCCATTACGTCTACCTTCATGGTAATCAAGGCCTTCCCGTCTTTGAACTCGACGCTTTCATACGTCGGTCCGACCGGATTGATCCCCTCGATGCCATAGTCATTCACCAAGGCCAGATAAGCCAGCCGGTTGCCGACTTCCTGCTTGTGAGCCGGGTGGACGGTTCCGAATGCTCCGACGTCCAGGGTGGTCGCCATGCCGCTGTGCGGGATTTCAGCCAGCGTCTTCTGCTGGGCTTCGCAGAAATAGCCGACGACAAAATCCGAGGCATTGTCATAAGCATAAGGGGCAATCTGGACGAAATAGAACGGGGCCTCCGGATTCTCGAAACGCCGCCGCATCATGGAAACGTAATCTTTCTGCAGGCGGATATACTGATCGGCCCGTTTGCGGTTCGCTTCTCCCTGGTACCAGATCATTCCCTTGAA
>CADBPH010000279.1 GCA_902796455.1 uncultured Bacteroidia bacterium | reverse complement strand
TCACCCCGCCTGACAAGGCGGTACAGATCGCCGCCGGGATATTCGAACAGGAGATACTGCAGCGTCGCCTCCTTGAAAGAATTCACATGCCAGCTCCCGTAGGTGAACACATGTCCGTGGTCATCTGCGGCCATCGACATGATCATCCTGGCCGCACGGCCGTCCTGGTCGATGATCGGTCCATGGTCCGTAATCCGGTTATGGTCAGCGCCCTCGCTCAAATCGATACTCCGCAGATGCAGTTTCCGGTCCACATAGGCCGGGCTGTCGGGATCCACTTCCCGCTCATCTTCCGAGAACAAGGTCCTGGCATCCTGGAGATCCTCATACTGGACGAAATAGAACCGGTTCCCGCCGATCGCGGACTCGAAATAGGTGGAGCCCACGGAAGCGACTTCCTGGAAAGCCGCACCGGAAGCGATATCCTTCGACGGATCGAACAGCCAGAGCCGCTCGTCGCCACCGCCCAGGCACCCCATGGTGAAGTAGCACTTGTCCCTGTTCGGAAGCGGAGAGAGCCAGGTCCACGCCCGCTGGCTGAGCAGGGTCTCGTCCGTCACCGGCGTCCCGTCGATGAGCTTTCCTTTCGGAAGGACATCCACATAGGTCTCTATCTTGCGCGATTCCGGCCTGTAAACATAGAGGTTTCCCTTATCGTTCTCATAATCATAATGCTTCTTCCAGAGCGAGAACCACACATTGCCGCCTTTATCGACGAAGAACCAGAAAGCGGCTCCCTTCCTGCCCTTGACCACGAGTCCCAGGTCTTCCTTCTCGCCGGAAGCGATGTCGATGCTGTAAAGATGGCAGCCGTCCGACTCGTACAGTTCCTCCAGGAACGGCACGACAAAGACATAGAGCTTTTTCCGGACCGGATCGACTCCGATTGCAGAATAAATTGAATATCTGGGCTTCACAATCCCGAAATCACGGAAGGTCCCGTCTGCGGGCCGGTAGCCGAAAACATGCGCACCGGTGTAGTTGGCGATGCCTTCCGGCCAGTAATTGGACAGATGGGTCGTAAAATAAAGCCATCCGTCACACTCGACAATCGGGCTGTGGATCTTTCCCTGCTGGGAGGGCGTGTCCTGCTCGCCGCAGACATAGGTCATGTCTTCGGCAATCAGGGTATGCTCCCAGGTGTCGGGATTGAACCGGTGGAAACCGGCGCCGTGTCCCTTGGAATGCGTCGAAGAAGCGAAATAGCAATTTCCGTCGGACGCAACGGTCATCCCCTGCCACTGGCCGTCCCACTCCTTGCAGATCTTGTTCATGGAAATCGACCAGACTTTCTGGTCTTTCCCTTCGGGGGCAGCCTGTTTTTCTGCCACTTCGTTCCGACAACCGCAAAACAGGGCTGCCAAGGCCGTCAAAGCCATCATCATGCTGATTTTTTTCATCTTGCCAGACTATCTTTTCGTTATCAGATTCCGCTCCCTGAGGGCATCCACCCCATGGGTCCACAGGGCACCCTCCGTCCACATGTAGTAGGAGAAATAGGAGGTATTGTTGATGTAGAGCGGCAACCAGGGTTGGAGCTCGACATACGTATAATGGGCGTCATTGTTGTGCGGAAGGTTCATCCACATGTGCAGATAATACGGCCGCCGGACCGGATAGGCGCCGACGAAGGAGATATTCTCCCGCGTGTCATAATCCGCATTCCAGCCCTCGACCGGGAAGAAAATCTTGCCGTAATAATCGACCGGATCCATGATATAGGTAGTAACACCTTCCGGCTCCGGAATGAGGATCTTGTCCTCGGGGCCATGCTTCTGCCCGACCTCCAGGATGGGCTGAGGCCCAAGCACATTCATCTCGGGATGCTTGATGTCCAGGGCGAACCGCACACCGAGAAGCGGCGAGCCGCCGTACAGGGTGAAGGTCTTCTCGATAACCGTGCCGTAATAGTCTGCCCGCATCCGGACCTCCGCATAGGCACCACCGGCCTTGATGACCTCGGCGCTGTATACCTTGTGCGTCTCAACGCTTGCCTGACCCAGGAAGTCTTCGAAACCACCGTAAGGATAATAGCCCCTGACCCGGTACGGCCGCGCATCATCGGAAGCCTTCTCCGGCCACAGTTTGAAGAGCAGATTGTCATCCTTTTCCTTGAGGTAATACTCGATCACCCGGGCGCCGGTTGTCAGCAGCGTAACACGGACCTTCTCATTGTCAAGGATATACTCATTGACGCCGTCACCGTTCAAGTCTTTCTCGACAAGGGTGACTTCGCCCGGCTCGGAACCGATCCCGAGCTGCGTATCGGCGGTCACGCCCATCGCCTCCGTCCGGACGGTATAGCCGCCCTCCGGCAGGACAAGGTTGAATTTCTGGGTCTGGTAGCTTCCCTTGGCCACTTCGAACGAGCGTTCCTCGCTGAAGACCGCTTTCCCGGGGTCATCTTTCTGGAACACACTGACTTTCACCGGCACAGTCGAAGCCGTGGTGAAATTGTGGATCGAGACAGGGAAATCACATCCCGTCGCCGGTCCGTACAGCAGCTGATGCGTGGAGACTGCCGGCGGCAGATTGAAGGAGGACATCACCGACTTGGAGTCTCCGTCCCATGCGAACCGGCTGACCACCGCATTCAGGCGTCCCATGGCATCGGCTGTCGGAAGCAGCTCGACATCAAGTTCTTTCGATGCACCGGAAGGAATCCGCATGCTGAAACTGCCGTCTCCCTTGACGCCGACCTGTTCCGGAAGGACCAGCGAGAAAGTGCCGCTCACTTCCTCGGGATACAGGTTCGTTACCCGCACATGAAGCTTGTGCCCCTCGATGGCGGATTCGAGATTCAGCCTGTCCTTGAAATAATCCTCGAGATACACTTTGTCCAGCGCCATCAACTGGACCGACTTCCGGAAGAGATCCGGTCCCATGATGACCCCGCGGGTATCGACAGCGACCGCTTTGCAGGACATGATCGCCTCCCACAGCTTGGCCCGGTCGAACTTCTCCCCTTTCCCGACAAACAGGACCATGCAGCGGGTCAATCCGGAGAGCGCCGGTCCCGTCGTGATTGCAAAAGGCTTTCCCCAGGTATTGATCTGTGCGGCATTGCCTTCGGTAGCGAAGTAGCCGTCACAGGCGGGACCCGTTCCGAGACCGCCGTGCGGCACATTCCGGAACAGATAGCCGCCTTTTTCTTTCTGGAAGTTGCTCCAGTCCTCGGGCGTCTTCATCAACTGGACCTGCAGGCCTTCCCAATTGTCGCAGCCGTAGATCGGCGCATATCCGAGATCCGTCACAACCGGGTCGCCCACTTCCTTCACCCAGCCGGCGAGTTTGTCCCCCATCAGGAAGTCGCAGTAGCCGCTGAAAATGAACCAGGAATTGCCCTCGTTCATGCCGAGCCCCATGACATCGATCGGGTCGCAGGGCGTACAGGTCACACTCTGGAGCAAGGTCTCGGCCCCGAACCAGCCGCGTTTCATGTCATATTTCCCGGCTACCTCAAGGGCGTCCGAGAGGATTTTCTTGAACGCCTCCAGGCTCTTCGCGTCTCCGACCGCGACATGGAGGATCTTCTTCCCCCGGGTCAGGACAAAAGCGTCCAGCGCATCGTCAGCAGCGGGGAAAGGACACCCTTTCGCCAACTTCTCCGCCACCGGGGAGCCTTTTTCTACATAGGCCAGGACAGCGGAAGCGGACTTGAAGGCCCCGGTGATATCCGACTCGGAGGGGTTTTCCAGAACGGCCGGTCCGGCGGCTGCGACCGAGGAGAAAAAGCCCTCGGTCATCCGCAGGCCCGGAAGGCCCAGATCTGCAGCGAGGTCTTTCCTGGACTGCGCGATGGTCTTCCCGACATCGGGGACATTGATCCGGTAGAGATTCCCGTATTTGTAGCGATTCTCGTAAACATGCTGCCAATGATTCGTGTAACCGCTGAAAGTGAACGTGTTCTCCACCGGAGAATCCGGCGTCCGGTCCTGAGGGGCTTTGAATCCTGACAAACCGTCAGACGTGCAACCGGCCAGGAGCAGAGCCGGCAACAATGAGAAAAACCATTTTTTCATATTCGTGTTCAGTGTTATCAATTCAATTTCCGGTGCGTAAAAATAATAAGAATTATGCACAAATGAAATGGAACGGAAAACTTGTTTGCGTCATTTGAATTCGTTAAATTGCGGTCAGGAAAACTGAATAACCTCTTTATTGTATCACACATGAGAAAAAAACTGACCGCACTGGCCGCATTCCTGTCTTGCGCGGTTTTCTGCCTTGCACAAAACCAGCCCGTCTATTACTCTGAAGCCGAAGTCAAGGCTCTTCTGCAGGAAATGCCCTCCAGGGCCGGCGTCCCCCACCACATCTACGAAGTTCCCCAGATCCGGGACACCCGGGCGCCAAAGGGATACAAACCTTTTTATGTAAGCCACTTCGGCCGCCACGGATGCCGTTACCACTCTTATTCCACCACCTATGAGAAATCCCTCGGCTACCTGCAGAAACTGGATTCCCTGAACCTGTTGACTGCCGAAGGGAAGCAGATTCTCGAGGACGTGAAAATCCTGCAAAAGGCGCAACGCGGCATGGACGGCATGCTGACCCAGAAAGGAGGAGCGACCCACCGGGGAATCGCCGCCAGGCTGGTTTCCCGCTATCCGTCCCTTTTCTCCCAGAAAAACATGAACCAGGTCAGGGCCGTGTCGTCAACCTACCAGCGGTGCATCATGAGCATGTCGAATTTTATCGTCGGTCTGGAAGAGAACACTTCCGGGCTCGATATTGCCATGGATACAGGACCGCGATACATGGATTACATCGCACACTCCGCGAGCGGCGGACCCGCCACGAAAGGCGTAGGCCCGCTGCGCGACTCTCTGTTCTCCGCCCTGCTCGATCCTGCGCGGCTGTCATCGCTCCTGTTCAAGGATCCTTCTGCCCTGAAGACCCACTTCCCGGGCAAGGAATACGATTTCTTCCACACCCTTTTCTACACGTTCGAGATTGGACAATGTTTTGATTTTGAGGCTCCGGACCTGTTTTCCAAGCTCACCCCGGACGAATTGTATGCGTATTGGGCCGATTGGAACATCGGTGCGGTGAACAGCATGGGCCGCACCGTCGAAAACGGAGGCTATGCATGCCGTATCGTGGGAGGGCCCATCCTCAATGACATCCTGAACAAGGCACAGGAAGCCCTGGACGGAGGGAAAGTGTGTGCCGATCTCCGTTTCGGCCATGATTCCGGGATCCTGCCCTTCCTTTTCCTCATCAGAATAGATGGATATCACGAGACGTTCACCGCACTCGAGTCGCTGCACAAGTGGCTGGGATTCTACGGGATACCCATGGCAACGAACATCCAGTTCGTGTTCTTCAGGAACAGGAAAGGATCTGTCCTGGTGAAAGTCCTTGTCAATGAGCAGGAACGGACTTTCCCCGGCGTGCAGGCCGTGAACGGGGTCTACTACGAGTGGCCCGTTCTTCGGGAGTATCTCGAATCCATTCTGGAGGACCGGGGCTGAGAAACCGGATCTCAGTCTGTAAGGTTGCCGGAATAATCGACAGCGCGGCGTTCAAAAGGATGCAGGAGGCTGTCGATGGCAACGGCCATCTCCCGGCGGGTCAGGCGCCCGTCCGGCAAGGGAAGCCCCAGGTCTGAAAGGGTTTTCCCGGGGAAATATTCCTCCAGGGAAACCTCCGCTTCCGTCACCGGCTCGCCGGCGCGGAACCAAGTTTCGTTCGCCCAATTCACGGGCTTGCCCGTTCCCTTGAGGATGCCTGTGGCGCCGATACGCTGCAAGGCTTTGAATGCCGGATCGGAAGGAGGCAGGTCCAGATAGGGCATCAGGTAGCCCCCATAGTCCAGGACCGCCTGCTGCAACGTGCGGACGGGAACGGTACGGATGCTGCCGGTTTTCAGGGACAGTGCAGCCAGGGCGCCGGCCGCCTGGCCGACCTGCATCACAACGGGCTGCAGCCGCGTCGTGCCGTTCGCCCGGAAACTCACTGAAATCGATTTCTCAATCACCAGCAGGTTGTCCCAGCCTTTCGGTATCATCACCCCTGCGGGCACGGAATAAGACGGAATCGGCGGGAATGCCAGCGTCTCTTTCCAACCGGGATTCCTATGATGGTGATGGTCAACGGGATAGTCTCCCACCGCAATCCCTGTCCTGTAGAGCGCGTTCCGGTACGGATCGGCCAGGTCCTCCACATGGAGCCGGACTTCCCCGTCCACGCGCCGGGATTCCCGGTAATACGGGTAATAGGGCAACCGGTCGGGCGTGTCGAATTCGTCGTCCGCCAGACCGAGTGTCCGGAAGCCGCAGGCGGTCTGCAGGTAATAGACAAAGCCCAGCGTGATGTTCTTGGCACTGTCCAACAGGTGTTTCCGCTCCTGCGGCGTCTTTTCGATGACATCCGCATAGGTATCGTTCCCTTCGATCGGCCAGTTGATCATATATTTCGCCGGACCGCCCCGGGTCGGCAGTTTTGCATAGGTCAGGACCCGGGAAGGGTCGGCATCATTGCCGCGGTACAGCGACGGGGTATAACCCGGCGGTTCAGCAAGGGTGGCATCGCGCCCGAAGTCTTTCAAGACTGCCACATAGGTAAGATCCTGAACCTGCGGACTTTTCTCGCAGGAGACGCCCAGCGCGGCGGCCACGTCGCCGAGTTCCGTCCCGTCAATGAGCACACGGGCCCGTATGCGTCTGGTCCGGCCTTCTGCGTCGGTATAAACGAGCCGCCAGCCGTTTCCGGCCTGCGAGGCTTTCTGCCAGCGGGCCCGTTTCTCTACCCGGAGGGAAGGCGCACCGGCACAGATGTTATCCAGGATTGCGGCACCCACATGGGGTTCGAAAAGCATGTTGCTGACCCAACCGGTCGCGAGGGCGCCCATCCCTCCATAGCGGGCCGACAGGCTGTCCGCGAACTCGCCGAACAGACCGGAACGCATCCGGTGGTTGCCGTCGGTCGCGCTGACGCCCGCCGAAGTGAGCATGCCGCCCAGCCAGGGCGATTCTTCCAGAAGAAGCACGTCAGCTCCTCCCCGGGCAGCCTGGACGGCAGCGGCAACACCGCCGGTCCCCCCTCCCACAATGGCCACGTCATAGGAAGCGACCTGCGAGCAGGCCGCCAAAGCCAGCGCCGTCATGAACGCCACATACAAGTTGTGCATGATTTAATGTTTTATTGCTCAGACAAATATACGGAAATCTTTTCCCGTACGCAAACACAGGGCCGTCCATTCGGAAAAGTGCGGCCGAAAATACATACCTCCGGGACAGTATATTCCGGATATTTTGTTATTTTTGCATAACACGAATGTTTCATCATGGATACACCCTTCGTATACGACAAATACGTCACCGGCAAAAACTTCATCGGCAGGAAAAGCAGCTGCACCGTCCTGGGCAACCTGCTTTCCCAGGGAGAACATGTTGTCATCTGGGATGCGCCCAAAACCGGGAAGACATCCCTGATCCAACAAACCATGTGGAACCTGCGCATCACCGGGAAACAGTTCACTGTCTGCGAGATTTCGCTTTTGAACATCCGGGATGCCGCCACCTTCCTGACCCGTCTGGGAACGACCGTCCTGCGCAGCGTCGCCTCGACCCCGGACGAATACGCGCGGCTGATGCAGCGCCACCTCGCCGGCACCCATTTCGTATTCGACCAGCGTGTATACTCGGAAAAAGACCAGATCGTCTCCCTGGACTGGGACATTGACGATACCGACATCATGGCCATGCTGCGGCTGCCGTCCCGCCTGGCCCAGGACGGGATGCAGCCGCTGTTCCTGATCCTGGATGAATTCCAGAGCCTGGCAAACTGCCTGCAGGCCGAAAAAATCTGGAAAGCGCTGGAACAGGTCCTCAGTGAAAGCCGTGGCAGCCAAGGGAATACGTGCACCTTCCTCTTTGTCGGCTCCATGGTCAACGCCATGAAAGAGATTTTCGTGACCGGCAGGTACTTTTACCGGCAGGTCACCCGTTTCCAACTGCCTCCCGTCGAGGAGAAAGAGATTGTCGAACACGTCGTCAAGGGGTTCCTATCCGGAGGAAAAGTCATCGACCGGAACCTGCTGATGGGGATGTGCCGCCTGTTCAAGAACCACCTGTGGTACATCAACCATTTCGTGGCCATCTGCGACGCCAAGTCCAAAGGCTACATCGTGGAATCGACCCTGATGGAAGCCCTCTCCGCCATGATTTCCATCCATGAACCGCGTTTCAAGTCGATTGTCAACAATTTGACTACCTTCCAACTGGGGCTGCTGAAAGCCATTCTGGACGGGCACATGAAATTCAGTTCTTCCGAGGTCATCCAGAAATACGCCCTCAATTCTTCAGCCAATGTCAAACGCCTGAAAGACGCTTTGATGAAGAAGGAAATCATCACTTTTGACGAGAAGGAGGAACCTTATCTGCTGGACCCGCTCTTCGAATACTGGGTCCGCCGGTATTATTTCGAAATGGAAACAACTTCCTGATATATGGCAAAGAAAAAGATTACCGTACTGACCGGTGCCGGGGTCAGCGCCGAAAGCGGCATCAGCACCTTCCGGGACAACGGCGGACTGTGGGACAATTACGACCCGCAAGTGGTCGCCTCCATCGAAGGGTGGCGCCATGATCCGGGCATGCTCCTGGATTTCTACAACCTGCGCCGGGCCCAACTGAAAGACGTCAGTCCGAATGCCGCCCACCGGGCGATTGCCGCCCTGGAGGAGGAGTATGACGTGACGGTCGTGACTCAGAATGTGGACAACCTCCACGAAAGGGCCGGCAGTACCCGGATCATCCACCTGCACGGAGAACTGACGAAAGTCCGCCCCGAACGCGGCGTCTATGACAACGGATCCTTCTCCGAACAGGAGGTCTTCGACATCGGGTATTCCGCCATCCACCTGGGCGACAAAGCGCCCAACGGCAGCCAGTTGCGTCCGCACATCGTCTGGTTCGGGGAAGCGGTACCCAAAATCGAGGACGCAATCGAACGGGTCATCCGCGCAGACATCCTGCTGATTGTGGGCACCTCCCTCCAGGTGTATCCCGCCGCCGGATTGTACCGGTATGCCAAGGACAGTGCGCCGATTTACCTCATCGACCCGCAAGATATCCCGCTGCGGGACCCCCGGATCACGCACATCCGCGCCGTTGCGACCGAAGGCATGGAGATTTTCAAAAAAATTTTGGAAAACAAATGAAATCGCTTACCTTTGCACCCGCTAATAAAAAGGAGGTGATAACAGCATGATTATAGTACCACTCAAAGAAGGCGAAAACATCGAAAGAGCGCTCAAGAGATTCAAGAGGAAATTCGAGAAGACCGGTGCCATCCGTGAACTGCGTGCCCGGAAGAACTTCATCAAGCCTTCTGTGAAGAAGAGGGAACAGCTGCAGAAAGCAATCTATGTGCAGCACCTCCAGCTGCAGGACGAACAATAGTTTCTTCCCGTAATTGAATCATACTGATGTCGGAAAAGACTTTTCCGACATCTTTTTTTGACTATATTTGTAATTGAATGGAGGAAACGCATCACAATAAAACAAGCAAACGCGGCCGCAGCCTATGGATTGCGTGCGCCGCTGTCGCGCTTGTCCTGTTCCTTCTGCTGGCGGCCGTCCAGGTCGTACTGCATGGCCGCTTTCTCCAAACCCTTGTCAGCCAATATGCTCCGCAGTTTGTAGAAGGCTCTCTCCAGACCGGCCGGATCCGTGGATCCATCCTGCGGAATTTTCCGAACCTCCACTTGACAGTCGAAGGCGCCAGCCTCACCTATCCGCACGAGCGGTTCGCCCGGTATGATACCCTGGGCGCTCAGAGCCGCTTCCGGCAGGCAGGTCAAGGCCCCGGCGTGGACACCCTGTTGTCTTTCAAGCAGTTAAATCTGTCCATCAACTTGTTCAGGGCCCTTCGCGGACAATATCATTTGCACGGAATCAAACTGGACGGGGCCCGGATTTTCGCCCATCAATTCGACTCGACCACGGCCTCCTGGAACATCCTGCCGTTCCTGGCCGGTGACGCGGACACGACGTCCGCTCCGATGCCGGATGTAACCCTGCGCAGGATTGAACTGACGGGAAAGCCCCTGGTCATCTATACCCATGCGGAAGATACCCTGTTCGGCGCCGTGGGAATCCAGCGCGCCCGATTCGCCGGGAAGCTGAAACTCAACGATTTGAAGAACCGGAAAATCGATCTGCGCATTGACAGCCTGTTCGTGGGCGGCCGGAAAGGATCCGATACCCTCGGATTTGCCCTGCAAAGCCTCTCGGTCGACGAGAACAAGGGACCGGTCCATGCCGAAGCGACCGCCCGGGCATTCCTGGCGCCGGCCTCCTCCGCCCGGATGGCCATTCCCCTGTCCCTGTCCACAGATATCCGTTTCCCGGAAGATAATTTCAGTTCCATTTCCCTGCGGGACATTTCCCTGCAGGCGGCCATGCTCTCTCTTGGCGGCAATGCGGACCTGCGGTTCTGCGGGGACAGCACCTACATCGGCGCCGACGCTTCCCTGGAAGCCTGCCCGGTCCAGGAAGTCACCCAGTTTTTCGGAGACCGGATTCCGGCGCTGAAAGGCTTGAAAACCGATGCTGTCGTATCCCTGACCGCCTCATGCCAAGGATATTATGTCCCGGCGACAGCCCAACTGCCCGAATTCTCCGCCAATCTGGAGATCCCGGAATCCGCCGTGGATTATGACCGGTTCGAACGGGCCGGCCGCCTGGCCGCGGACATCAGCATGGAAAGCAACCCTTCCGGGGGCATCACCCTGAATCTGTCCGAACTGGTGGCAGATCTGCAAGGGATTGTCATAGAGGGAAGCGGCGACGTGCCCGACCTGCTTGCCGAAGATCCCGTCATCCGGCTGGACGCCCGCGCCCGGGCATCGCTGGACACGTTGGCGACCTTCCTGCCGGACAGTCTCGGCATCCGCGCTTCCGGCGATATCTCGGCCATGCTGAAAGGAGGTATCAAGCTATCCCAGATCAGTTTATACAAGTTCTCGCAATCGTCCCTGAACGGACGAATCACCAGCGACGGGCTCTCCGTGTCGGAAAGGCCGCATGACATCCAGGCCTTCCTCGGCCCCACCCGGATTACCCTGGGACCGGCCGGCGACAGCCTGAAGGACCTGACGGCCCTGGGGCGCAAACTCCAGGCAGTCCAGGCGGACATCGACACCCTCAACGCCACCTACGGGCCCACTACCTTCATCCGGGGCTCCCGCATCCGGCTGTTCGCCCAGAATGCCGTCAGCGCCGACAGCCAGGAATACGGAAAAGAAATCAACCCGGTCATCGGGCAACTGTCCGCACAGAGGCTGGCCATGACGGGAGAAGATTCGCTGTTTGTCGCGCTCCAGGGGACCCGGAATTCGTTCCGCTATGCCGGACAGAAAAACGAAACACACACAGCGCCGGCACTTTCGCTGACCAGCCGCAACCAGGGTTTATTCCTCCGCCAGGGATCCGGACGGCTCGGGCTGCGCAATGCCGCCTTCCAGGTCACGGCCCGCAACACCACCTTCCGGCAAACGCAGCGCCGGAAGGCATTCCTGGATTCCCTCCAGCGCGTCTACCCGGGAGTCCGCCGGGATTCGCTCCTGCAACGCATGTTCGCCTCGCGGACGAGGGAACTTCCTTCTTTCCTGAAAGACGAGGACTTCCGGAAGAAAGACATTGACATCCGGCTCAGCGAGTCGATGGCCCGCTACGTCCGGGACTGGAGCCTGTCCGGCGCCCTGGATATCGGAAGCGGGATGATCATCAGCCCCCATTTCCCGCTGAAGAACCGCCTGTCAAGGGTAAAGGGGACGTTCGACAACAACACGGTCCATCTGGATAACCTGACCATCCACAGCGGAGAATCCGACCTGACTGCCACGGGCAAACTGTCGGGCCTTCGGCGCGCCCTGACAAGCCGCGGCATCCTCGACCTGGACTTGGAATTGACCTCCGAAAGATTGAATGCCAACGAATTGCTGGCGGCCTACGATGCCGGCAGCAAATTCGTTCCCTCCGGACAGGCGGCAGCCCTGGACGAAGGCCTTTCCGACGAGGCCTATCTGTCCCAAGTCGTCACCGACACCCTGGACACGGCAGAGGCGACGCTCTCTTCCCTGCTGGTCATACCGGCCAACCTGAATGCACGTATCCACCTGCAGGCCAACGAAATCGACTACTCTGACCTGGCCGTGAACTGGCTTGCCTCCGACATCGCCATCCGGCAGCGCTGCCTCCAGGTCACCAACACCCTGGCCACTTCCAACATGGGCGATATCTATTTCGAAGGCTTCTATTCCACGACATCCAAGGAGGATATCAAAGCCGGATTCGACCTGAACATGGTAGACATCACGGCTGACAAGGTCATCACCCTCTTCCCCGCCGTAGACAGCATCATCCCGATGCTCAAGGCTTTCAAGGGAATGCTGGATTGCGAGATGGCCGCCACCTCGGACCTGGACACCGAGATGAACCTGGTCATGCCGTCCATCGTGGGCGTCATGAAAATCATGGGCAGCGACCTGGCCATGGAAGAGAACGAAGGGTTGCGCAAAATCGCCAAGACGCTGATGTTCAAGGATCAGAAAATCGGAAGGATCGAAGACATGTCGGTTCAGGGGCTGATCGGGAACAGCACCCTCGAAATCTTCCCGTTCCTGCTCAAGGTCAGCCGCTA
>CADBPH010000278.1 GCA_902796455.1 uncultured Bacteroidia bacterium | reverse complement strand
TTCCGGCCATTCCTCCCTTGACGGCAGGCCCAGCCGGTTGATGCATTTTTCCAGGTGCGGCGGTGTGTAGTGGGCCAGGATCACCCTTCCTGCACAGACCGAGTAAATATTCCGTTCGATATCTGTCCGGACGACAAGACTTCTTTGCGGGGTTGTGCTGAGGAGCACGACCCTTTTGTCGTTGTGGGTTACGGCCAGCAGGGCCGTTTCGTTCAGCCGTTCGCCCAGCGCTTCGACATCTTTCCGGGCAATCTTCACCAAGTCGGAATTCTCCACGGGCTTGCCGATGAGATGGTACATTTTATAACCGATTTGGTATTCTCCGCGCGGGGATTCCTGCTGGACGAATCCGCGGCTTGCCAGGGTCTTCAGGATCCGGGTGCATGTCCCTTTGTCGAGGGAAAGTGCGGCGGCGATTTCAGAAAGCGGGTGGGTGTTGCCCGGGGTTTTCCCCAGAAACTCCAGGATTCCCATGGCGCGGTCAAGAACCTGTATCATATTTCATATTGCGAAATGGTACTGCAAATGTATAGAAATATATTTGAAAAGTGATTGGATAAATGTATTTTTCCTATGCAATTAATCGAGATATCTTATATTTCATAATGTGAAACAAAAATGGCAGTAAAAGAAACCGGCGTGAGCTACTACGGACTGAGCTATCCGGAACACGCAAAGAAAGATTTCGAGGAGATGATCGCGCACAATTGCAATGCGGTGATTCTCGCCCTGACGGAATTCGACATCGATTTCTGGTTCCCGAACATTATCGAAATCACCAAGGTTGCCAAGGACCTTGGGATGAAAGTGTACTTGGATACGTGGGGGATCGGCAAATGGTTCGGCGGAGAACCGCCGTCGCTTTTCCTGACGAATAATCCGGGCAACCGGCAGGTGAGTGCGCTGACGGGAGAGCCCCTTCCGAATGCCTGCTTCAATACGCCGGCTTTCCGCGATTATTTTTACAGGATCGTGGAAAAACTGGCCTGGGAGGTGCCTGCAGACGGCTTTTTCTGGGATGAGCCGCATTATGCCCTTCCCAAGGGTATTGCCTCGATTACTGGCGGGGTGGCTGACGACTGGTCTTGCCGCTGCCCGATATGCCAGAAAAAATTCGAGGAGCAATTCGGCTATCCGATGCCGAAACTCCTGACACCGGAGGTGGTCCAATTCCGGGAAAACGAGGCGTTGGAAACCCTCCGCGTGGCCTCGGAAAAAATCAAGGCGATCCGTCCGGATGCAAAGATCACCTGCTGCGTCCACGCGACGCAGAATACCTATTATGTCACCGAGCGCCGCGGATACGACAATTGGGACAAAGTCGGTGCGACGAAAGCCTTCGATGTCTTCTCGACGACCATCCTCAATTACAGTCTCCCGCAGAGCTTTTTCGTGAACATAACCAAGCGGACGGTGGATATTGCCAAGAAATACGGGAAGGGCAACCAGCGCTGGATCATGGGCTATTTCAACGAACCGGAGAACCTGGACCGCGTGAAAGAAATCTGCCATCTATACGACGAGATGGGAGTCGAGAGCATCTTCGCCTGGACTTACCGTGGCGGTCACGGAACGGTGCTGGCGGCACCCCATGCCCTGCAACTGTGGGACAAACTCGGGGAGGCTTATGGAGAAGTGCTGGACAGGTCATAAGAGACCGGAAAATAATAGTTTACAAATGAAGAAGATTCTGTTTGCCCTTTTCCTGTCCTTTGTCTTCAGCGCGGCACAGGCAGGGAATTGGATGATCCTGGAGCCACCGGCTGGTTTCAGCCCGGCCTACCACCATGCGGCCGTTGAATTCCAGCATTTTTACCGGGCCGTGACCGGCGTCGAACTCCCGATTGTGACGGAGCCCGTACAGGGGGCGTCACTCGTGGTGATCGGCGGCGACAACGTGAACGGCTTCGTTCGGTCGTCGATCGAATCCGGCCTCATCTCCTCTTTTAATCTCGGAGCCGACAGCGATGCCTATCGCATGGTTTCCGCGGGCAGCGGCGGGTGCAGCTACCTGTTCCTGGCCGGAGGGAACGGCCGGGCGACGCTCTATGCGGTGTATGATTTCTTTGAACGGCAGGCGGGATGCCGGTACTTCTGGGACGGGGACATCATTCCCCGGCGGGATGCCATCGAGATGACAGGCCTGGATGTCCTGGAAGTCCCCCGGTTCGCCTACCGCGGCATCCGCTATTTCGCCCACCGGAGCCTGACCCGGTTCCAGGCCGAGCACTGGGGGCCGGAAGAATGGGAGCGGGAGATCGACTGGATTGTAAAGAAGCGCTTGAACCTCTTCATGCTGCGGATCGGGATGGACGATGTATTCCAGAAAGCCTTCCCGGATATCGTCAGTTATCCTCCGGTTGACGGGCCCATGCCCGGGACCCTGCCCCGGTCCTATAACGACCGGACGACGGCCTGGCCCTTGAAATACAGGGGTGAATTGCGCAAGCACATCCTTCAATATGCCCGGGAGCGGGAACTGATCCATCCCGAGGACATGGGAACGATGACGCATTGGTACTGCCCGACGCCGAAGGATTATATGGAAACAGTTCAACCGGAGTTATTCAGCCAGTCCAATAAAAACTATACAGGCGCCAATACCCTGATGGTATGGGACATCCGTAACGACAAGAATCTCGAGAATTACTGGCACCTGACCGAAACGCATATCCGGGAGTATGGCAGCCCGCAGATGTTCCATACCATCGGGCTTGCGGAGCGCAACTTCTTCAAGGACCGCGGACAGAACATGGAGTTGAAGCGCTACACTTACCGCAGGCTGATCTCCAAGCTCCGCGAACACTATCCGAATGCGCCCCTGATTGTCGCCGGATGGGATTTTTATGTTCCCGGATGGAGCGGAGAAGAAGTGGAAACACTGTTGTCGGAGCTGAATCCGGAAAACACCATTGTCATGGACTACACGTCGGACCTGAAAAATGGCGATTTCCGCAAATGGGTGCCCAGGGGACGTTTTCCGTACATGTTCGGACTTTTCCATGCGTATGAGTCGGAAAATGAACTCCGGGGGGATTACGGGCGGATTGCGGAGCGGTTGTCGTCCGCCATCGACGATCCCCTGTGCAAAGGGTTTGTCTACTGGCCGGAAAATTCGCATACCGACGCCCTGGCGCTGCAGCACTTCACGCACAACAGCTGGTCTCCGGACATGTTGACCGCGGAGGAGAACATCGCCGTCCTGTGCCGGGACCGGTATGGGGAATATGCCGGGGTGATGGAGAAAGCCTGGAATGCGGTGCTTCCGTATATCGTTAATACAGAAGCGCTGACGGCCTATGTATGGCGCCGGATTACCTCCTTGCCGATCATGGATGTGCCGGACAACACCTACAAAACCTACAGCAAGATGCTCTCTGACATGGAGCAGCCGATTGCTGAGGCAGCCGGAATCTGGAAAACACTCGCTGAAGTGCCTTACGGCAAGGGCAATGCCTTTGTCGACCGGGATGTCATCGACTTGGCGCGCACCCTGGGCGGCCGCCTGCTTTCGGCGGAGATTTACCGCTATCTTCTCGCCCAGCGGGACTTCCAGGACGGGAAGTGTTCCCGCTCCGACGTCCGCAAGGCGGGAGAGCGTGGGCTGAAGGCCATGACCTTTCTGCGGGACATCCTGTCCTTGCATGATGATTATTCCCTGAATGCCACCTGGAAGCAGACAGAATCCGTTTATTCTCCGCTCAACCCTGCCTTTGAGCAGGCGCTGAAAGGGAATGCGGAAAACACCTATTGCCGGACCTATATCAGCGAACTCTTCGACTATTATTTCCTGCCCGAGTACAAGCGGTATATGGAAAACGTGAACCGGAAAATGGCCGGGAAGGAAATGATCGGAGACAGCGCCATGCAGGATCTTGTCGATGCGTTCTATGACAAACCGCTCCGGGAGATGCGGTCTCTCAGCACCTGTGCCCGGACAGCGGAGGATTATGGCAAGTTGCTGGGAAAAATCGCGTTACTATACTAAAACTCAATAAACAATGGCATCAACAGATTTAGGGTTTCTGGACAAGGCGGAGGCCTTGTTGGAAAAAGTCCGCTGCGAGCAGGCGGAAAATGTATCCAAGGCGACGGACCTCATGGTCGAAGCCATCAAAAAAGATGAACTGATCCATGTTTATGGCGGCGGCGGTCACACGACGCTCGTCATGGGGGAAATGTTCTTCCGGGCAGGCGGCCTGGCGAACATCAATCCCATCATGGAAACCAGCCTTTCGGTCTTCAACCAGGCATTGAAGTACCTGGAATTGGAGCGGACGGAGAACTACGGCGCCAGCATCGTAAAGTATTACAGAGTCCAACCCGGCGAGGTGTTCATCATCTTCCACAATATCGGCATCAACCCGGCGACGATCGATGCGGCCATGGAGGCGAAGCGCTGCGGGGCCAAACTGATCGCCGTCAGCTCTTCTTTCTGGCAGAACGAGATGCCCGAGGACCATTTCATCCGCCACTCCAACAAGAAGAATCTCTTTGATTTCGCGGATGTCTGCATCGATGATTACAATCCGGTCGGCGACGCACTGATCCGGATTCCCGGCCTGGACCGCAGTTTCGGCCCGGTATCCAATATCGTGGATTTCTATATTGCCCATTGGCTGGAGATCGACACGATCCGCAAATGTGTGGAGCAGGGGATTACGCCGCCTGTCTGGTCATCGGCGAACGAACCGGGCGGGGATGAAATCAATGCCGCATACCTGAAAAAATACTTTAACAGAGTCAAATGCTTGTAATTCCATGATGGTAAAAACGGAAATAGAGGCCTTGAAAGGCCTTCTGGACAAATACGATGTCCCTTATGCCGGCGGGGATTTGGAGATAAAGGTACCGCTCCAGCCCTGGCGATGCAACCGCAAATATGTGGAACTGAAGAAATTGGTAACCTCTGAAACGCTGGAGCACCCGTGCCTGCTGCGTTTCTGCCACCTGACGGCGTCTTCGACCCCGCTGGAGGAGTTGCTTTATCGCGAATTCGACCTGGCGGAGTTTATCTGCGGCCATAAGATACAGGCCCTGCACGCCGTATTTACGGACGGCCGTTCCGGAAACGTCATCATCAAGATGGACAACGGAATCGTCGGCAGCGTGGAGGTCGGGAATCTGCTGCCCGAAGGTGCGGCGGAAGTGGACCGCCATGAGATCATCGCCCGGCGCGGCGTCGGGAGCGACATGGTTGTGGACACCCAGATCCCGCAGCAGTCCATTTATTTGATGACAAAGGACGGGGACCAGGCCTATAAAGATACGGACAGTGAATTGTATGGGCTGGATGAAAAAGGGATCGAGCGGATCCGTGCCGCGTTCGAATTCCTGAAAGATCCCCAGTCGGCCGCATTCCATACCGCGCAGGACGCCTCGCTGAAGCAGGCCGTTGCCGCCGCGCTCACTTCCAATGAAACCCATAAGAAAATTGAGCTATGAAACCAGTCAAGATCGCCATATTGTCCCTGACACACGGCCATACCCGAAAGTATTTCCAGACCTTGCATGACAATCCCGCGCTGGATTGGGTGGCGGTTTCCGCCGAGTCGGAGGAAATCCGTGACGTTTTCTATCACTACGGATACCATGAGATTCCGTGCTACATGTCTGATGACGAGATGTTTGATGCGCATCCGGAAATCGAGGCTGTCGTGATCGCTTCTGCGAACAGCCGCCATCTGGAGCAGGTGAGAAACTGTGCCCGTCGCGGCATCCACATTCTTTCGATGAAGATTCCGACCTTCGATCTGGCGGAGTATGATGAAATGATGAAAGTGGTCTCGGAGTCGGGCATCGTCTGCCAGATTGAGCTGGAGATGCATTATAACCCGGTCGTCTTCCGGATGAAGGAACTGTTTGCCAAGAAAGCCCTCGGGAATGTTGCGTCCTTCAACGCGACCAATATCACGCTGTCGCCTGTCTGGGCCTTCCCCTGGCAGGGTGTGCCCGAGCTCAGTTGGGGGAGCCGTGTCCCGCTTCGCGAGGGGGATCCCCGTTTCCGCGGCGGCGCGCTCTGCGACCATCCGCATATTTTCGATATGATCCGCTGGCTGACGGGCAGTGACTATGAATACATCTATGCAGAAGTAGGCCCGAATCTCAGGACCGACATTGAAGAGGAAGACATTATCCTGGTGAACGGAAAAATGAAAAACGGGGTCAGTTTCCTGCTGGATCCGTCCTGGTCCCGCCTGGAGGAGCGGCTCAAGGTGCCGGCACCGGGGTGGGAGATTTTCCCGAAACGGATGGAAGTCAACTTCAATATCAGCGGGGACAAGGGGGTGATGCTGGTGGATTCATTCGGCCCCAATGTGTATCACAATGGCGCCCCGAATGACCGTTATACCGTCCAGTACACTTACTTTGACGAGTGGATCGGGCTGATTGACGAGTTCGTGGACTGCATCCGCAACCATCATATCCCCAAGATCAATCTGGGCTGGCACCGGCGTACGATCGAGGCAGTCAATGCCTGTTATGAAAGCGTCCGCACCGGGCAGCCGGTCTATTTCTGATAAATTGCATCAGATCATCCATGAAAAAGCTGTTTCCCTATAAATGGGAGCTGGTTTTCTGGCTCTTCATCGCGTTCTTCTTCAACCAGGCGGACCGCCAGATATTCAATGTCCTGCTGCTGGACATCCAGAATGACCTGGGTCTGACCCCGGACAAAATGGGCCTTGTGGGGACGGCGCTGATTCTCGTGAACGGCCTGCTGCTGCCGGTAGCAGGCCTTCTCGGGGACCGGATTAGCAAGAAGTGGATCTTGGTCGGCGCCTTGCTGCTCTGGAGTACGGCGACGGCCTTGACCGGTCTGTCCATGGGGCTTCCTGCGCTGATCCTGCTGCGGAGTGTGGCGACCGGCGGAGG
>CADBPH010000277.1 GCA_902796455.1 uncultured Bacteroidia bacterium | reverse complement strand
GCTTTCTTTCTTTTCGGCGGGTGCGGAATCGTACTGGCCGGCCTGATGGCCTGGCGGATCCATCCGGACCAGACCCCCAAAGAAAAAGAACCGATAGGCACCCTGATCGGCGGCGGGCTGAAAGCGTTCTTCCGCTGCCGGACGGCCTGGCTGCTGGCCCTGGCATGCGCCGGATTCCAATTTTCCGGGCAGGCTTTCTTGATGTGGGCCCCGGCTTACATGCAGGAAGGATTCTCCCTGGGGTCGACCCGGGCTGCCTTCGATGCGTCGTTTTATCCGCAGATGGCGTCCATCTTTGGTGTCATGCTGGGGGCGCGGCTGGCGGACGGACATATTGGCCGGCTGTTTTCCGCGCGTCTGTGGGTCCAGATCGCCGGCCTGGTCCTCGGGGCTCCCTTCTTTTATCTGATCGGGAAATCCGGGACGGAAGGGGTCGTTTGTGCGGCCATGGCGGGATACGGGTTATTCAAAGGGATGTATGATTCCAACCTTTTTGCCGCCGTGTACGATGTCATTGACGCGCGTTACAGGGCGATGGCCACATCTTTCATGATGATGTTCTCCTATCTGATCGCCTGTCTTTCTCCCTGGTTGCTGGGTGCGCTCCGTCCGGCCATCGGACTTTCCGGCGGCATGGCGCTCATGGCCCTGGTCTACCTTTTCTCAGCACTCCCGCTCGTCGCTGCGGTGCGCTTCACCTTGAAGAAAGACATTCATTCCTTAAAGTATAATTGATTATATTTGTTACCATAATAACCAAAACCATGAAAAGAATCCGATTATTCCTGCTCCTGTTGTGCATTCCCCTGTGGGCCAGTGCCGCCAACAGTTCTTATGTGCGGCCCACCATCTGTCCGGAACCGCAGTCATTCGAGATTTCCGATACGGTGTATCATCCGCTGACCCGCGTCAGCGTGCGTTGCGCCGATAAAACCGCGCTGGAATGGGCGCAGACCCATCTGACAGCATGGTACGGGGATTTGGCCCCCAAAGTGGTCTGGGGCGGAAAAGAATCCTCGGACATGGGGGAAGGGGCCTATGAACTCTCCGCCGGAAAGAAGGAAGTCGCCATCAAAGCTTCTACCCTGCAGGGAATCCGCTATGCACTTTATTCCTTGCGGCAGATCACGATTGCCCAGCGCGGGACCCTTTCCGTGGAAGGCTGGATCATCCCCGAATGCACCATTCAGGATCATCCGGACATGGCGTTCCGCGGGGTGCACATCTGCTGGTTCCATGAGACGGAGCCCTGGGAGGTCGAACGCTTGATCCGCCTGGCCGCATACTATAAAATGAATTATGCCGTCATCGAGTCCTGGGGAACGTTCCGGAGCGAAATCGCGCCTTGGTACGGCTGGGAAGACGGGACGATGACCAAGGAGGAAGTCGCGCGGCTCAAGGCGATCGCCGACGACCTGGGCATTACCCTGATTCCGCAGATCAACGTCTTCGGCCATGCGACAATGAGCCGGGGAGGTGCAGGCAAGCATGCGGTATTGGAATTCCATCCGGAGTACCAGACCTTGTTCGAGCCCTGTGGCGGCTGGAACTGGTGCCTGTCCAGTCCGGCGGTGCGCAAACTGTTGCCGGAACTGATTGAGGAGCGGATGGATGCGTTCGGCAATCCGCCGTATTTCCATATCGGCGGGGATGAGGCCCATCAGCCCAGTTGCCCCGATTGCATCCGGCAGGATTATGCGCAGCTTTTCATCGACCATATCCGGGCGATGCACGATGTGATTGCGGCGCGGGGGGCGAAGACCATGATGTGGCACGACATGCTGATTGACCGCGCGGATCCCCGCTGGGAAGGGTTTACCCATAACGGCAATGATCTGACGGCCAAGGCATTATTGGATTTTCCGCGCGATATTGTCATTTGCGATTGGTATTATGGGGAGGCGAAGGAAGCTTATCCGGTCGCCGATTATTTCAAGAGTCTGGGATTCCCCGTCCTGGCCTGCCCTTGGAACAAGAGCTATAAAGGGACCATTGCGATGTCGCAGAATGCCCATAAGGCCGGCCTGGACGGCATTCTCGTCACCCTGTGGCACCACTATTACGGGGGCCGGCTGCAGGACAGCTATTTCTTTGCATCGAATATCGCCTGGAATGCCGAGGCTTCCCTCTCGGCCCGTTCGGTAGGGAAGGGATATGGCGTTTCTTACCGTCCGTTCTTCCATACGCATCTCCGCCAGATCGGCTGGGACATGCATACGACGGATCCCCGGCATACGGGAATTTACTATGACGAACTGCCGCCGGAACCGGCCCTGTCCACGGTGGGTTAATTATTTAGCTGACGTTACCCTCACCTCCAAACCTCCTCTCCTCGGGAAAGGAGGCTTACCTACGCCCTTTCAGGGCTCTAAGTTAGGTAACT
>CADBPH010000276.1 GCA_902796455.1 uncultured Bacteroidia bacterium | reverse complement strand
GGCAAGGAACTGTATAACGCGAAGGACTTCGCCGGTGCACTGGGTAAATTCCAGGAGGCACAGAAGATCGCAAAAGAATATGCTGTCGAAGAAGTTGAGATCGAAGCTGCCGACCTGATCGGCCAGGTAGGGATCGTGAAGGATATGGAAGATGCAAAGGCTGCGATGAAGGCCAATGACCTGGCCAAAGCTGCCGACGGCTTCAAGAAAGTCCTGGCTGCCGATTCCACCAATGCCGCTGCTTCGTTCATGCTGGTCCAGGTCCTGGCGGCCGGCGGCAACATGGATGCTGCCAAAGAGGCGCTTGTCCGTGCCGAAGCCAACGGTCAGGGTGAAAACGCCAAGAAAGTGATCGGTACCTCTTATCTGAAGCAGGCTGCTGCCGCCCTGAAGGCACAGAAGTATGCTGACGCAGTCAAGGCAGCTGTCGAGTCCGATGTTTACGGCGACAACCCGCAGGCCTTCCTGGTAGCCGGTCAGGCTTCCCAGAAAATGAACAAGACCGCCGACGCGATCAAGTATTTCGAGAAATACCTGGAGGCTGCTCCTACCGCGAAGAATGCCGGTCCGATCGCCCTGACGGTCGGTGCGCTCTATCAGGGCCAGAAGAACAACGCCAAGGCGCTTGAGTTCTACAAGAAAGCCCAGGCAGCCGGAACGGATGCCAAGCAGTACATCGACGCGCTCAGCAAATAAAACGTGACGTCGCTCGAACTTCTTGCTCCGGCAAGAAATGCAGATATCGGCATCGCAGCCATTGACTGCGGTGCCGATGCCGTGTATATCGCCGGGCCGCAGTTCGGTGCCCGCCATGCGGCCGGGAATGACGTCGGGGAGATCCGGCGCCTGTGCGAGTACGCCCATCGTTTCGGGGCCCGTATTTTCGTGACGGTCAACACGATCCTGTATGAGGGAGAAGAGGAGGCCGCGTACCGGCTGATGCAGCAGGTGCAGCAGGCGGGCGCGGATGCCTTGATTGTCCAAGACCTGGCTCTGCTGAAACTGGCCGGGGGGTATGGCGGCGGGGAACCGGTCACGCTGCCCCTGCATGCCTCCACCCAATGTGCCATCCGTACGCCGGAGAAAGCGGTTTTTTACGAGCGTCTGGGTTTTTCCCGCCTGGTCCTGGAGCGGCAATTGTCGCTGGAGCAGATCCGGGCGATCCGCCATGCCGTCGGATGCGAACTCGAATGCTTTGTCCACGGCGCCCTGTGTGTCTGTTACAGCGGGCAGTGTTATCTGTCGGAATACCTTTCCGGGCGCTCCGCCAACCGGGGCGAGTGCATCCAGGCCTGCCGTTCGCGCTATGATCTGGCAGACGGCGACGGGCGGGTCCTGGTGCGGGACAAGGCGCTCCTGTCCCTGAAAGATCTCCAGCTCAGGGACCGCCTTCCGGAATTGGCCGAAAGCGGGGTATGTTCCTTTAAGATCGAAGGCCGGCTGAAAAACTTGTCCTATGTCCGGAATGTCGTCCGGGAGTATTCCCTGGCCTTGGATGCGCTGGTCGCCGCTGCGCCGGAAAAATACTGCAGGGCTTCTTATGGCAGGGTCATTCAGGGATTTACGCCGGATACATCCAAGACGTTCAACCGGGGTTACACCAAGCTGTTCATCGACGGCAGCAGGGACCGGTGGGCCTCCATGGATACCCCCAAGGGGATGGGCGAAGAAATCGGAACAGTCCTCCGTGTGGAGCGGACGGGCCGGGACGGGATGTTGGTGACCCTCCGCCCGCGCCGGGCAGACCTCCGCCTGCGGAACGGAGACGGCTTTTCCTTCCCGTCGGAAGGCGGGCCGGTCGGATTCCGGGGAGACGTCTGTGAAGGAATGACCATCCGCGGCAAATATGTCCCGGGTCTGGGAGCCGGAACGCCGTTGTACCGGAACCTGAGTCAGGATTTTGAAAAACAGTTGGAGAGCACGGTCTGTATCCGCCGTATCCCGGTCCGGCTGCGCGTCACGGTGAGTGGCGGGTATGCGTTTGCCGTAGAGGCCGAGAGCGAGGACGGCCGGATGATCTCTTTGCAGCAGGATGCCGGGACGGAAGGTGCAACCAATCCGGACCGCATGCTGTCAATGATTGAAAATCAGCTTGGTAAGTCTGCTGGAGACTTCGTGTTTTCTGTCGATTCCGTGTCGGTATCGACGCCCGACGGCTCAGTCCCGATCGTGGGGGCGGCCTGGCTGAACCACCTGCGCCGGGAAGTGGCGGACCTTCTGTCCCGGCAGCCATGCCGGACCCGCCCG
>CADBPH010000275.1 GCA_902796455.1 uncultured Bacteroidia bacterium | reverse complement strand
GTGGACCGGTTCTACAGCCTGATCCATCCGGAACCGGAGTACTATCAGTGGTTCTGCCGGCGCGTACATGGGCTTGGACCCGAGGACACGGAGGATGCGCCCGTCTTCCCGTTCGTTTGGGAAGAAATCGAGCCGCTCATCGAGGGATTGCCGCTGGTCGCTCACAACAGTCCTTTTGACGAAACCTGTCTCAAGCAAGTGTTCCGCGTCTATCAGATGGACTATCCGGACTATGAATTCCATGACACGCTGTCGGCATCGAGACGGTATTTTGGCAGGACGCTCCCGAACCACCAGCTCCAGACCGTCGCCGCAGCCTGCGGCTATGACCTCACGAACCATCACCATGCCCTTGCCGATGCGGAGGCGTGCGCGTATATCGCCATGATGCTTCTTTAAGATTCTGGAATAAAAATCGCCCCTACAGATATCTGTAAGGGCGATTTTGGAGGTGCGAAGCGGAATCGAACCGCTGTAGCAGGTTTTGCAGACCTGTGCCTAACCGCTCGGCCATCGCACCATGACGGAATGCAAAAATAGCAATTATTCCCCGAATTCCAAAGAATCAGGGCGAATTATTGAATCCGAAGTTGTTTTTCAGTGAGTCGTCGCCCGCGTACCGTCAGGCGGAGACGATCTGCCGCCGGCACAGCGCAAAAAAGAAGGCGACTGGCATGTAACTGCCAGTCGCCCTCTTATGCAATGCTGGAGAAGGAATTATTTCAATTCACCTGCCTCAGCAGCTTTAATCATGTTTTCGTTCGCGGTGATGTAAATTTCAACGCGGCGGTTCTGGGCACGACCGGCTTCCGTCGAGTTGTCGGCAACGGGCTCATTGAAGGAACGACCTTCAGCCGTCATCCGGGTCCCGGCGATACCGACAGACTTCAGATACTTGGCCACTGCATCCGCACGGTTCTGGGAGACCTTCTCATTCGCAGCTGCCGTACCGATATTGTCCGTATGGCCGAGAATGGTGATATCCGTGTCCGGGAGGTCAGCCATCTTGTCGGCAAAGTCCTTCAGGTCCTTCTTGGAAGCAGCAGAAAGCGTGCTCTTGTTGAAATCGAACAGAATACCGCTGTCGAAGGTGACCTTGATAGCCTCCAGGCCGTTGGCATCCTCGACCGTCTCCACCTGGGCGTTCTCGAGGGCAGCCAGCTCGGCAGCCTTCTTGTCCATCTTCTTGCCGATCAAAGCACCGGTACCGGCACCGACAGCCGTTCCGATGGCTGCGCCGATAGCGGCACCTTTGCCATCCTTTCCGATCAAGGCACCCAAACCGGCACCAACAGCAGCTCCGGCGCCACCTCCGATCAGGGAGCCGCTACCGGTCTTGGTCATCGTCCCGCAGCCCGGGAGGATCATCATCGCGCACAGGGCGATCAAAACGAATTTTTTCATAATAATAACAGGTTTAAAAGAAAAACGTTATTCAACATATAGCAACAATCCCTTGAGGTATTCCCCCTCAGGATGGTAGATATTTACAGCATGGTCGGCCGGCTGTCCAAGCCGGGCCAGCACCCGGACACTGCGGCGCGTCTGGGCGGCAGCCGAGAAGACTGCCAAGGCAAATGACTCCCGATCAACGACTTGCGAACAGCTGAAGGTAAAGACCAGCCCGCCGGGAGCCACTTTGGAAATGGCAGCCGCATTCAGTCGCTGATAAGCGCGCAAGGCATTCGGCAGCGCCCCGCGGTGCTTGGCGAATGCAGGCGGGTCGACAATCATCAGGTCATACTTATCTTCGGGAACCGTCCGCAGGAAATCCATCGCATCCGTACAATATCCCGTATGGAGTCCGGGATCGAATCCGCCCAGGGCGACATTTTTTTCCACCATATCCATCGCCTTGCGGGAAGAGTCGACCGAATCGACATGCGTCGCGCCCGCCCCCAGGGCATAGATGGAGAAACCACCCGTATAGCAGAACAGGTTGAGGACGTTGCGGCCGCGGGCATACTTCGCAACCAGCGCCCGGTTCTCCCGCTGGTCCAGGAAGAAACCGGTTTTCTGCCCCTCCGTCCAATTGACCAGGAAACGATGGCCATTCTCCAGGACCGTCTGCTCGTCATCCGAGAAGCCGGGCTTCCGGTAGACATACCCGTCAATCAGGTCCAACCCCGCCTTGAACGGCGCTGTCGAAGAACTCTTGTCATACACGGCCTTCAGGGAATCGCCATACACCTTGAGCAAGGCATCGGCAATCTGCCGTTTCGCACGGAACATGCCGGCAGAATGGGCCTGCATCACACAAACCCCGTCATAGTAATCGATAATCAGTCCCGGCAACTGGTCTCCTTCCCCATGGACCAACCGATAGCAATTGGTCTGCGAGGAGCCGTCCGTCAGGGATGCGGCACGGCGGACAGCCAGTGCCCGGCCGATGGAGACCTCCCAGAAATCAGGGCTCAGCACAGGGGCTGAAAAACTCAGCACCCGGACGGCAATGGACCCGATCTGGTAATGCCCGCTGGCCAGGAATGTGCCGTCGGAAGCATATACCCCGACCAAGTCCCCTTCCTGCGGATTACCGGTAATCTGGGCAATCGATCCGGAAAAGACCCAGGGATGAAAACGCTTCAGGGACTCTTCCCTGCCCTTTTTTAAAATGACTTTATCCATTCTGTTTCGGCTTGGGCTGCGGAGCCATCTCCTCGGGCGTGAGCGGATGTTTCTCGCTGCGCAACAGCTTTTTATAAATTTCCCGGCATATCCACGCATCCGTAGCGGCATATTTCTGCTGCGACTCGGACAGGACTTCCGCCTCCCAATTGGAAAGCTGCTGGGTCTTCGATATCCGCACACCGAGCACGATGGCGGACATTTTCTTTACACTCTTGTCACGAATCCCGTACTCCCAGACGATTTTCTGCAAATCGACAAAGGACTCCGGACGGAATTCGCCATATTTCATCAATCCCCGCAAATCATCATGTACCGCCGCGCCCACTTTAACAATTCTCTTGTCAGACAAGATATTACAGAGCCTCCGGTCCAATCCGGTCGCCTTGATCCGGAAAAGGAAAGCCTTTTCGGCACCGGACAATTGCAACAGGGAGACGCCGTAGTGGGGCTGGCCGGGCGCAAAACACGGGCGGGATTCCGTGTCAAAACCCAGCATCCGCCGGGTCTTCAAATACCGGATTGCCCGGTCAAATTCCGGACCCAGTGAATCGATGACGCAGATTTCTCCCCCGAAGGAAGCGAGTTCCATGGTTTCGATTTCTTCCGGGGTAATAGAGCTAACGAACATAAGCCGCGTTCGTTTTAGAGGCCTCCTGCCGGATAATCCGGGCCGTTTCTTCGTCCAGATACCGCTGCCGGCACTCCACCAAACGGGTGGTAATCAAGTCAGAGACAGGAGCACGGTTATATTTATAGGTTTCTTGCAAACGGCCGTCTTGGTAATAGGCATCGGCGGGTAACCCGCCGGCAGGAACCGTCAAATAAGCAGAGACTTCGGGGAAAGCGATGCGGTGCGTAAATCCGTTTGTCTGCCGCAACGTGCGGAAACACCAGGCTGTCACCGCTTTATTCACATCGACAGCCGAAAAGTCCGCCGCCAGCAAATCGCGGTATTTCTGATAGCCCACCTCATCCGAATTCCGGAGACTGACCGCAATGGCATCCAGCGTATCCGCCTGCAGATACGGTTCATCCACCACAATGGCACTCAACGGCTGTGTCCCGCCGGCAGCCAGATACATATCCAACAAAGAAAGGAAACGGCCGCGGAGGGTTTCGGAAGAATCCGGAACGAAACTCCACATGGTCGGGATACGGGAGGAGCTGCGTGCGGCACGGCGGAGCGCCTGGGAATAAATGCCGGCTCCCAGTTTGTCCCGCACCGTCCATACGGCAAAATAACAATCCGGGGCGTGCGCCTGCAAGACATTGTCAATCATGGCCCCGACAGATGAAACGACCGGAATCGGCTTGCCGGCGATCGCGCAAAGCGTATCGATGTCCGCCTCGCCGTATTCGGCGGAAAGAGAGGACGCGAGCACCAGTACCTTCGCTGAAGGCTTGGGCAGCCGGTCTTCCAGGTCAAATGGGCTGAAGACACAGGTGGTATCCATGACGGACAAGAAATTCCGCACATGCAATTCGCGCAGGAATTCTTCATTTCCGGCCTCCATGTACGGTGCATACGGCGCATTTGCGGCATCCAGGACCGGAGCGATCACTTCGCCTGCGAAATCCGGCAGTCCGTCCGGAGAAAGCGAACCGTCGATATTGTTGAAACGGTCGCACCGAAGCAAGGCCTCCGTCAGGCGGACCACGTCAGTCGGTTCCCCCAATACGGTGATAGCCCCGGACTTGCTTTTCGGATTCACCCGCTGCAAGACATCGAATTGGGCCGAAGTCGTATCCGAAACCAGCCGCTGGACATACGGAAGCAGGACAGTCCGATTCCCATCCCGACGGAAACAGGAGGTGGAAAGCAGGACAGCGCCCAGCAACAGCAGCACAACAGACTTTTTCGGCAACTTCATATTCTCTCAAAAAACGTCTTTACAGCGAATAATCATTCAAAAATAACAAGAGATTTCCCGAAAAACAAGAAAGCCCCCGAATTTCTATCAGAAGAACAACAGTTCGCGATATTTCGGCAACGGCCAGATCTCATCGTCAACCAGCATCTCCAGATGATCGGCACTGTCACGGACTTTGTCCATCCAGTCCTTGACTTCGGTCGAATAAGCCTTCGCACGGCGGGCCATGTCGGAGATCCGGTTGGCTTTCTTGCGCGCTTCGACCAGGGATTCCACATCAGACGAAAGACTGTCGACATACCCGGATATCTTGCGGAAAGTCTCGATATCCGCGCGGCAAAGCTCGCGGAACTCGTCCCCGAACACCTCTTTTCCGCCGCGGATGCTCGTAATCAGGACATTCTGGTATCCGACGGCCGCCGGAATAATATGATTCAGACAGATATCGCCCAGGATACGGGCCTCGATCTGGAGCTTCTTCACATAGGTTTCGTTGAAGACTTCATAGCGGGCTTCCAGCTCGGACGGCGACAAGACACCCTGGTTCTTGAACATGTCCACGGTCTCCTTGCGAAGGAAGACTTTGAAGGCATCCGGCACATTCGTAACGGCTTCCAGGCCGCGGCGAGCCGCTTCTTCTTCCCACTCCCGGCTGTACCCGTTCCCTTCGAACATCACCCGGGACGCATCCGACAGGAACGAACGGACAACGGACATGACGGCATTCGGCCGGTTCTCCCCCGCCGCCTCCAGGCGGTCCACCTCCGAACGGAACCGCCGCAGGCTGTCCGCAACGACCGTATTGAGCACGAAGACCGCACTGGCAGGGTTCATCGAAGACCCGACGGCACGGAACTCGAACCGGTTGCCGGTGAAGGCAAAGGGCGAGGTGCGGTTCCGGTCCGTATTGTCCAGGAAGATTTCCGGAATGGAACTGACCATCTCGAGGGCATCCTGCTCGGATTGCTTCTGCGGCACGTTGTCTTCCTGGCGGAGAATGGATTCAAACACCTTGGACAACGTCGATCCCGAGAAGACGGACATCACGGCCGGCGGTGCCTCATGTCCGCCCAGCCGGTAAGAATTGTTCAGCGAACAGACAGAAGACATCAGCAGCAGATTATGGTCCGCAACGCCCTTGACTACAGCAGAATAGAACGAAAGGAACTGCAGGTTGGTAGCCGGCGTCGCCCCGGGAGAAAGCAGGTTCACCCCAGTATCCGTACAGATGGACCAGTTGCAATGCTTGCCGCTTCCGTTCACCCCGTCGAAAGGCTTTTCATGGAAAAGGACTTTGAGATGGTGCTTCTCGGCCACTTTCTGCATGACAATCATCAAAAGCATGTTCTGGTCGATGGCCTTGGTCGCGGACGAGAAGACCGGCGCGCACTCGAACTGATTGGGGGCCACCTCGTTGTGCCGGGTCTGCAGTTCAATGCCGAGCTTATAGGCTTCTGTTTCAAAATCTTTCATATAGGCACTCACCCGGGAAGGGATGGCGCCGAAATAGTGGTCGGACAACTGCTGGTCCTTGGCGGAAGTATGGCCGAAAACGGTCCTGCCGCACAATTTCAAGTCCGGACGGGCGTTGAAGAGGGCTTCATCCACCACGAAATACTCCTGTTCGATTCCCAGGTTGACCCGGACACTCCGGACCTTCGGGTCGAAGAGCGAAGCGACGGATGCCGCAGCGTCGCTGAGTGCCTGCAAGGACTTCAGATTCGGGACTTTCATGTCCAGCGCCTCTCCCGTATAGGAGACAAAAACCGATGGAATACAGAGGGTTCCGTCCAGGATGAAAACGGGAGAAGTCGGATCCCAGGCAGAATAACCCCGCGCTTCGAAAGTATTGCGCAATCCCCCGCTCGGGAAGCTGGAAGCATCCGGTTCCTGCTGGACCAGGGCCGTTCCGCTGAAATGCTCGAATGCCTTCCCGTCGCGGACCGTGACGAACGCTTCGTGTTTCTCCGCCGTCGTATCGGTCAGCGGCTGGAACAGATGCGTGTAATGGGTCGCCCCCATCTCGATTGCCCAGGTCTTCATGGCCGTAGCAATCTCGTTGGCGATTTTCCGGTCGATTTTCTCTCCGGAGTCCGATGCGCGCACGACGGCTTCATAGGCCATCGGGGAAAGGTATTTGCGCATTTTCGCGAAATCGAAGACATTCTCGCCGAAATAAGTGGAAATCGGGGCGTTTTCCAGGCTGAAACGTTCAGAAGAATGGGTTGCGGCTTTGTCCAAAGCCATTTTCCTAAAGGATGCCATGAATGAATGGTTTTTGTTAAGTCGTCTGCAAAGGTAAAAAATTTAATGCTATCTTTGCAGGAAGAACAAAACGAATTAACAACAAACTTATCATAAATGGCCAAGATTTCCCGCAAGGCGGAACAGATGCCCGCTTCTGCTATCCGCAAACTGGTTCCGCTCGCCGATGCCGCCAAGGAAAAAGGCGTGAAAGTCTATCATTTGAACGTGGGTGCGCCGGATATCGCTTCGCCCGAAAATGCCCTGCGCGCCGTCCGTGAAAACACCCTCGACCATGTCTCCTATTCGAACTCCGCGGGACTGATCGAATTACGCAAAGGATTGGTAGAGAAGTATTACCATAAAATCGGAATCGACATCAGCGTTCCGGAACTCATGGTAACCGTAGCCGGCACGGAAGGCGTGGACATGGCCATCCAGATTTGCTGTGACGAAGGAGATGAAATCCTTGTCATGGAGCCGTTCTACACCAACTACAACACCTTCGCATTCATGAACGGGGTAACGATGAAAGCCGTCCCCACCGACATCCGCGAAGGCTTCCGCGTTCCTCCGATGGAAGAATTCGAAAAGCGGATCACCCCCCGGACGAGGGCCATTCTGATCAGCAATCCGGGCAACCCGACCGGGACCCTGTACAGCAAGGAAAACATGCTTGCGCTGGGCCGCCTGGCCGTCGAACATGACCTGTTCCTGATTTCCGACGAGGTATACCGCGAGTTCTGCTATACCGAGGCGCCGCATTTCTCGGCGATGAACATCCCCGGAGCGGAGGATCATGTCATCCTCATCGACTCCGTTTCCAAGCGTTACAACCTCTGCGGATGCCGCATCGGATGCATTGTCTCGCACAATCCCGACGTCATGCGCGCCGCGCTGAAATATGCCCAGGCGCGGCTGTGCCCGCCGATTTTCGGCCAGATGGCAGCCCTGGCAGCCCTGGACACCCCGGATTCTTATTTCGCCGCTGTCCGAACCGAATACATCCGGCGCAGGGATTGTGCCGTCCAGGCGCTCAATGCCATGGAAGGCGTTTTCAGTCCCCTTCCCATGGGCGCTTTCTATACGATGGCGGAAATTCCGGTCGACAATGCGGAGTCCTTTGCCCGCTGGATGCTGGAAGAATGGCGGATTGACGGGGAAACGACCATGGTCACACCGGCCGCTTCCTTCTACAAGACGCCCGGAAAAGGCATCAACCACATCCGCGTAGCGTATGTCCTCGAGGTCCCGCGCCTGGTCAAAGCCATGCACATCCTCGCGGAAGGGCTCAAGGCTTATCCGGGCCGGACGCTGTAGCAGTCCCGGCAAGCCCCAGGGTCTCCAGGATTTTCGGGATCAGCAGGGAGTGGATAAACTTTTCCTCCATAAAATGCGTCCCGTCATAGATTTCATAAGTATCACCGAAATATTTCCTATAGGTACGGATGCTGACCACGCCCCATTTCCGGTAATGGTCATGCCGGCCGAAAAAAGCAAAAAAAGTGTCCCGTCCCCCGCAGCGCGGCGCATTCGC
>CADBPH010000274.1 GCA_902796455.1 uncultured Bacteroidia bacterium | reverse complement strand
GATGTGGATTTCGCACTGGCGGATGATTATCGCTGGACGTTGGGGCAGTTTGTCTGGACCGGTTTCGATTATCTGGGAGAACCGACGCCGTATGATACGGATGCCTGGCCGAACCACAGTTCCCTGTTCGGGATCATTGACCTGGCTTTTTTGCCCAAGGAGCGGTTCTATCTGTTCCGCAGTGAATGGAACAAGACGGACGAGACCCTGTTCCTTCTTCCGCATTGGAACTGGAAGACGGGGGACAAGGTTCCGGTATATGCGTATACCAGCTATGATGAGGCGGAACTGTTCGTGAACGGTGTGTCACAGGGAAAGCGTTCGAAGATAACGAATTACCCCTTGACGCTGGGCGGGCAGAAAGAAGCGCTGGAGGGCCGTTACCGGCTGATGTGGGAGGATGTTCCCTTCGAAGCGGGTGAATTGAAGGTGGTTGCCTACCGGGACGGCAAGGCTGCGGCAACGCGTGTGGTCCGGACGGCCGGAAAGCCGCATCACCTGGTTCTGGAAGCGGACCGGACTGTCCTGGATGCAGACGGGAAAGACCTGGCTTACGTAACGGTTTCGGTAGTGGACAAAGAGGGGAATGTATGTCCCATGGATGGCCGGGAAGTCTCTTTCGCCGTGACCGGCGCCGGATCATTCCGGGCAGCGGCCAACGGGGATCCGACTTGCCTGGATCTGTTCCATGAGCCGTACATGCATCTTTTCAGCGGGAAGCTGACGGCGATTCTCCAGTCCGGCGAGACTCCGGGAGAAATGACCTTGAAGGCGACGGCCAAAGGCCTGAAACCGGGAAGCGTGACCGTGCGCGTCCGGTAGCGGAAAAACATGAAAGGGGATCGGCAGGTTTACCTGCCAATCCCCATCCCATAAAAGAAGACTCTTTTTAGTCGGCCTCCTTCTTATCGATTCAGAAAACAGCTTCTTAGTAAATCAGCAGGTACAGGCAGGCGGCCAGGGAGGCGCCTACGAGCGGGCCGAAGACCGGAATCCAGCTGTAGGACCAGTCACTGTCCCGTTTCCCCTTGATCGGAAGAAGGGCATGGGCGATGCGGGGACCGAGGTCACGGGCCGGATTCAGCGCATAACCGGTCGTTCCGCCGAGTGCCATACCCATGGTCATGATCACGCAGGCGACCGGGAAGGCGCCGAGGCTGCCCAGACCGACGGGAACATTGCCGGCAGAAGCAAGATTTCCCTTGGTGCCGAGGGCGAGGATGAGGAAGACCAGGACACAGGTGGCCAGCATTTCGCTGAAGAAATTGACAGTATTATGCCTGATGGCCGGCATGGTGCAGAAGCAGCCGAGGATGGTGTCGGGCTCATCTGCCGTGGCGGCAAAGTGGTCCACATAGAAGGCGTAGGCAAGGACGGCGCCGAGGAAGCCGCCGATCATCTGCGCGACGACATACGGCAGGACATGCGCCCAGGGGAACAGACCGGCCAGCGCGAAGCCCAACGTGACAGCCGGACTCAGGTGTGCGCCGGAGTACGGCCCGGCAATGAAGACGCCGCTCATGACGGCGAATCCCCATCCGACGGTGATGACGATCCAGCCGGCCCCTTTGGCTTTACTCTTGTTCAGATTCACCGCGGCGCAGATGCCGCAACCCAGAAGCAGGAGCACGGTGGTCCCCACCAGCTCGAAGATGCATTTTTGGAACAATGTAATTTCCATGGCAAGGTGTTATTTAGTTGATATGGTTCTGCGGATTGCGTCAGCCCATCCGGCCTTGAGGGCGCTGACTTCCTCTTCCGAAGCTTCGGGACGGAACGTGTGCTCGGCCTGCCATTGCTGCTTGACCGCTTCCAGGCTGTCCCAATACCCGACAGCCAGACCGGCCAGGTAGCATGCCCCGAGCGCGGTCGTCTCGGTAACCTGAGGCCGTATGACCTTGGTATTCAGGATGTCGGCTTGGAATTGCATCATCAGGTTGTTGCGGGAAGCGCCACCGTCAACTTTCAGCTCCGCCAGCCGGACACCGGCATCTTTTTCCATTGCTCCGACAATGTCCATGGTCTGGAATGCGATTCCTTCCAGCGCGGCCCGGGCAATGTGGGCGGCCGTTGTTCCCCGGGTAATCCCGTAGATGCAGCCCTTGGCGTACTGGTCCCAGTACGGGGCGCCCATTCCGGTGAGGGCAGGGACAAAGTAAACTCCGCCATTGTCCGGAACCTGCCGGGCCAGTTCCTCGATTTCGCCCGAGGAGCGGATGATTCCGAGTCCGTCACGGAGCCACTGCACGACGGAGCCTCCGACGAAGATGCTGCCTTCCAGGGCGTAATTGACCGTGTCCCCGATCTTCCAGGCAATCGTGGTGAGCAGGTTGTTCCGGGAGGCGATGGGCTGCTGTCCGGTGTTCATCAGGAGGAAACAGCCTGTCCCATAGGTATTTTTGACCGAACCGGGCTCCGTGCACATCTGGCCGAAGAGGGCAGCTTGTTGGTCGCCGGCGATACCGGCGATGGGAACCTCGTGGGCGAACAGGGTCGTCTTCGTATGTCCGTACACCTCGCTGGAGGATTTGACCGCCGGCATCATCGAGGCGGGAATGTCCAGCAAATCCAGCAGCTCCTGATCCCAGTCCAGGGTGTGGATGTTGAAAAGCATGGTGCGGGAGGCGTTGCTCACGTCCGTGACGTGGACTTCGCCCCGGGTAAGGTTCCAGATCAGCCATGTGTCCACGGTCCCGAACCGGAGCTCTCCTCTTTCCGCTTTCTCCCGGGCACCGGGTACATTTTCCAGGATCCAGCGGATCTTGGTCGCACTGAAATACGCATCGATCAACAGGCCGGTTTTTTCCTGGATCTTCCCCGTCAGCCCTTGTTCTTTCAGCGAATCGCAGTAGGCAGAAGTCCGCCTGTCCTGCCAGACGATGGCATTGTAGACGGGCTCTCCCGTGGCGGCATCCCAGACAATGGTGGTCTCCCGCTGGTTGGTGATGCCGATGGCGGCAATGTCCAGGCCGTTGATGCCGATTTCCGTGATGGCTTCGGCGATGACCGCGGCCTCGGACGACCAGATGTCCTTGGGATTGTGCTCAACCCATCCCGGACAGGGAAAATGCTGGGTGAATTCTTTTTGTGCGACGCTGCAGATGTGTCCTTCATGATCGAAGACAATGGCTCTCGAGGAGCTCGTGCCCTGGTCGAGGGCAAGAATGTATTTCTGGTTCATAGCTTTGTGCGGGTTATGTGGAATAAACCAACCCTAAAATTAGGAAAAATCAGATCAATTCGCAAATCAAAGTCGCACTCGTGCAGGAGAGGACGCGGACCCTGACATAATCTCCCGGCCGGAGGGCGGCCCCTTGCTTCGGTTTGTCGAAAACGCACATCTTGTTGTTCGAAGCACGCCCGCAGAGCTGTCCGGGGTCCCTTCGGGAATCTCCTTCAACCAGTACTTTCCATTCTTTGCCGATGTCCCGGCGGTTGCTTTCCAGGCTGAGGGTATTTTGCAAAGCGATGATTTCGTTCAGCCGGCGGGTCTTTTCCGCGGGCGGGATATCGTCGGGATAATGCCGGGCAGCCAGGGTGCCCGGTCGCTCGGAATACTGGAACATGAAGGCGTAGTCATAGCCGACCTTCCGCATGATGTCCAGCGTATCCTGGTGATCCTGAAGTGTTTCTCCGCAAAAACCGGCGATGATGTCCGTCGTGATGCTGCAGTCCGGCATGGCCTCGCGGATCTTGGCGACCCGGTCCAGGTACCAGGCCCGGTCATAGCGCCGGCGCATTTTTTCGAGCATGGCGTCGCTTCCGGACTGGACGGGCAGGTGGATATGGCGGCAGATGTTCTCGTGGGCGGCCATGACGGCGATCACCTCGTCGCTGATATCCTTGGGGTGCGACGTGGAATAGCGGACGCGGAGTTCCGGGCTGATTTCCGCCACCATGGCGAGCAGTCCGGCAAAATTCACGTCGCCTTCCGGTCCTTTCCAAAAATAGGAATCGACATTCTGTCCCAGCAGCGTGACCTCCTTGTATCCTTTGTGGAAAACATCGCAGGCCTCGCGGACGATGGTGTGCGCATTGCGGCTCCGTTCCGCGCCCCGGGTGTAGGGGACGACGCAGTAGGAACAAACATTGTTGCAGCCGCGCATGATGGAGATGAAGGCGGAAACGCCATTGCGGTCGATGCGTACCGGAGTGATGTCTTCATAGGTTTCATCCCGGGACAGCCGCACGTCGATTTGCGGGGCGCCCGGCCGGATGTCGCGCAGCATCGCGGGGAGGGAACGGTACGTGTCCGGTCCGGCGACGAGGTCGACTTTCCGACTCTCCAACAGGCTGTCTTTCAGCCGTTCTGCCATGCAGCCGACAATCCCGACAACCAGCCCTTCGTTTTTCTTGCGGAGCGCGCCGAACTGTTCCAGCCGGCCCCAGATGCGCTGTTCGGCATTGTCGCGGACCGAGCAGGTGTTAATCAGGATGACATCGGCCTGCTCCATCTCTTCCGTCCGGGTGTAACCTTCCCGGGCGAGAATGGCGAAAATGACTTCCGTATCGCTGACATTCATCTGGCAGCCATACGTTTCAATATAGAGTTTCTTGTTCATTCGGATCGTGGGTTTTAACCGCTTGATGCGGACAGATGTATGCAAAGATAGGATTTTTTCCTATCTTTGCGTAATATGTTGTCCAGACGTTCATACCGGAACCGTGCCGCTGCCTTCCTGGCGGCCTTGCTCGCCCTGTGCCTGGGGGTGGGGTGTTCGAAGATCCAGGATATCAAAGTAACCTCCTGCTCGGTCGACTCCTTTACGCCGAAGGGGCTGCGCGCAGCTGCTGCGAAATTGTCGATCTGCGTGGAGAATCCGGCCATGGAGTTCACTTTGTCGGATATTTCCGGCACCTTGTTTTATAAAGGAAAGGATTTTGTATTGTATTCGGCGGAGCCGGTGCAAGTGGGCGCGCGCAGTACGGCGGTGTATCCGCTTTCCTGCACGGCTTCCCTGGCGGACGGTGTATCCATCCTGGCTTTGCTTTCCTTGCTGAAGGAATACGACCTTGCGGACTTTTCGACGACCCTGCAGGCCAAGGTCACGCTGAAGAGCGGATTGTCGAAAAAGTTGAAGTTTAAAGATATACCGATTAGTGACCTGATTAATGACTGACAATGATGCGATGAAAAAGATACTGATCACCCTGCTTCTTCTCTTGCCGGCCGTCATGCCGGCATGGGCCCAGAAAGTGCCCGAGGGATATGTCCAGGCGGATTCCCTGGTGTATCGCAGCGGGACGGCTGTGGACTCGACCCTGGTCGGGAAGTCGATCTTCTCCATTCTTCCGTCAAAAGGGAAAGGGGACAAGGCGGATGTGAAAGTACATCAGTCCCAGGCGATTTCCTCTGCTTTGCAGAACCAGGTCTCCAACAATGCCTCGCGGTCCTTCCAGGGCTACCGGATCCGGATTTACTCGGATAACTCGCAGAATGCGCGCAGTGCCTCCGAATCCGTCATGTACCGCTTCCAGGGCGGTCATTATGGGGTTGCTGTATACAGGAGTTACGAATATCCTTTCTTCCGGGTGACGGTCGGAGATTTCCGGACCCGTTCCGAAGCATTGGAATTGCTTTCCCGCATCAAGGGGGCGTATCCGTCCGCCTTTGTTGTCCGGGAAAGGATCAATTACCCGCCGGTCGACCAGGACCATGCTTACCAGATCGATACGGTAAAGGTCCTCAGACGTACGTTATAGACGAAGTGACAGACTATGCTGAAACAGGAATTAGGACTGAAACAGCAGCAGCGGCTTTCTCCGCTCCAGATCCAGACCATCAAATTGATTGAACTCCCGATCCAGGACTTGGAACAGCGGGTCCGCAAGGAGTTGGAGGAGAATCCGGTCCTGGATGACAGCCCTTCCGAGTCGTCGGATGATACGGAGGACGAACTCCCGCGCGATGTCTCTCTTTCCGAATTGAAAGACGACGATCCGATTCCGACATACAACCTGCGGGTGAACAATTACGGCAAGGACGAGCGCCCGCAATACAATACTTTCTCCGTCAAGCAAAGTTTCACCCAAAGCCTGATGGAACAGCTGGGTTTCAGGAACTTGGATGAGCACCAGCATGCGGTCGGGGCCTTCCTGATCGGCAGCCTGGACGAGGACGGGTACCTCCGGCGGGACATCGATTCGCTGGTGGATGACCTGGAGTTCCGCGCCAATATCCGGACGACTCCCGAGGAGTTGGAGGAGATGCTGTCCATCATTCAGGAATTCGAGCCTTCCGGCGTGGGTGCCAGGGATTTACGGGAATGCCTGCTGATCCAGCTGCATGCACTTCGGCAGACTCCGGATGTCAAGAATGCGACGTCCATCCTCACGGATTATTTCCAGGATTTTTCCAACCGGCATTTCAACCGGATCATGTCCCGGCTCAACCTGGACAAAGACCAGATGAAAGCCGCCATGGACCGGATTGTCAAACTCAACCCGTCTCCCGGCGGGCAGGTGGATGATTCTTACAATGACCAGGCCCAGCAGGTCGTCCCGGATTTTGTCCTGGATCTCGTTGACGGGGAACTGCGCTTGTCCATGCCGCGTTTTTCCATCCCGGAGATCCGCGTGAACAAGAAATACGCGGAGTTGCTCATGGAGGCGGCCGGGTCGTCCGAGCGCCAGAAGAAAGAGGCGGCGACGTTTGTCAAGACGAAACTGGATTCTGCCAAGTGGTTCGTGGAAGCGCTCAAGCAGCGCCACAATACCCTGCAAAGCACGATGCAGGCGATCATCGATTACCAGCATGAGTATTTCATGGACGGGGACGAGTCCAATCTCCGCCCGATGGTCCTGAAGGATATTGCCGAAAAAACCGGTTTTGACATTTCCACGATTTCACGCGTGGTGAACAGCAAGTATATCGAGACCCATTTCGGGATTTTCCCGTTGAAATACTTCTTTTCCGAAGGGCTTGAGAACCAGGATGGAGACGAGGTTTCCACGCGGGAACTCAAGAAAGTCCTCCAAGAACTGGTCGATGCGGAAGATAAGCATAAACCGTTGACGGATGACCAATTGGTCACCCAGATGAGTGCCCGCGGGTACAAAGTCGCCCGGCGGACCATCGCGAAATACCGGGATCAGCTCGGTATTGCCAAAGCCCGCCTGCGTAAAGAACTGTAGACGGTCAGAGTTTCTCTCCGAAGGCGAGGTCGCCGGCGTCGCCCAGTCCGGGGACGATGAAGGATTGTCCGGTCAGTTCCTCGTCCAGTGCCGCTGTCCAAAGGGTCACTTTGTCCTTGGGCAGCCTTTTTTGCAGGTATTCCACGGCGAAAACACTGGCGATCGGGCAGACCAGATGGGTGTGAAGGGGCTCCCCGTCTTCGATCAACTTATTGAAAGTAACCTCGATAGACGCGCCGGTAGCGACCATGGTGTCGGACAGGATCAATACTTTCCCTTCCAGCGGCGGAGCCGTCGCATATTCGATGTTGATGTGGAAATCATCTCCCTTGTCATATTTCCGGTAGGCTGCGACGAAAGCGCTTTCGGCCTTGTCGAAAAAGTCCAGGAGACCCTTATGGAGCGGCAATCCGGCGCGCAGGATGGTGGCAATCACCAGTTTGTCGTCCAGGGTCGGGACTTGGGCGACACCGAGCGGCGTGTCAATGTCCTTGACCGAATACGTCAGGGCCTTGCTGACTTCATAGGCGAAAATCGCCCCGATCCGTTCCAGGTTGGAACGGAAACGCATGCTGTCTTTCTGGACGGTCTTGTCGCGCAGTTGCGCTACGAAATTGTTGAGAACAGAATGGGTGTCTCCCAGGTTGATGACTTTCATGGGGATAATATTTGTTTAGCCGAAAAACAAATATAGTGATTTTTTCGAAAAATCACTTCCCGCATCAGAAGCTGTTTTGAAATGATTGCCGAAGATTATTATGCGGAGTTTTCGAGACAGTTTCGGCTTTGGAAGAAGGAGCGTAGCCGTAGCTACGTGACTGATGACAAAGGAGGAAATGG
>CADBPH010000273.1 GCA_902796455.1 uncultured Bacteroidia bacterium | reverse complement strand
CTGACATACAAGAATGCCCGGGCAGAGCTGTGCGGAAGCACCCGGCTGGGGCTCATCAAGTACGTCATGTCCCTGATGAACGGAGCCCGGCTCGGCATCGCCGCACAAAGTGTCGGCCTGAGCCAGGAAGCCCTGAACGAAGCCGTGAAATACGCCGCAGAAAGGGCCCAGTTCGGCCAGACGATCAATCACTTCCCCGGCGTCTATGACATGCTCAGCCGGATGAAGGCCAAACTCGACGCCGGCCGTTCCCTGCTCTACCAGACGGCGCGTTATGTGGACATTTACAAGAGTCTGGAGGATATCCAGCGCGACCGCAAACTCGAGCCGGAAGAGCGGGCCGAGCTGAAGCAATACAGCCGCCTGGCCGATGCTTTCACGCCGATTTGCAAGGGAATGAATTCCGAATACGCGAACCAGAACGCCTACGATGCGATTTCTGTCCACGGGGGTTCCGGATTCATCATGGAATACAAGAGCCAGCGCCTGTACCGGGATGCCCGCATCTTCTCCATCTACGAGGGAACGACGCAGCTCCAGGTCGTAGCAGCCATCCGCTACATCACCAACGGGACCTACCTCAGCATCATCAAAGAGATGCTCGCCGAGGAATGCGCCCCGGAATTCCAAGCGCTGAAAGACCGGATCGTTCCGCTCGTGGACCTGTATGAACAGGCCCTCACGCACGTCAAGGAAGCCGGTTCGCAGGAAATGACAGACTTCCTGGCCCGCCGCCTGTATGAAATCACCGCCGACATCCTCATGTCCCTGCTCATCATCGCCGATGCGAGCCGCAATGCGGAACTCTTCGGCAAGAGCGCCCATGTGTATGTCCGGATGGCAGAGGCTGAGGTAGCCGCCCACGCAGCCTACATCAGCCATTTCAAGGAGGAAGACCTGCCGCACTTCCGCGTCGCGGAATAACCGGAAAGGATCATAAAAAAGGGGCTGACCTCCACAAAAGGTCAGCCCTTTTTTATTTCCCGATCCGCACTACTGATGGTCGGCGAAGCGTTTCCAGGCCAGTTCTTCCCATTTCGTCCCGGGACGTCCGTAATTGGCATACGGATAAATGCTGATGCCGCCGCGCGGGGTGAAAAGCCCTGTCACTTCAATGTATTTCGGATCCATCAGGGCGATGAGGTCCTTCATGATCTTGTTGACACAGTCTTCATGGAAATCCCCATGATTGCGGAAACTGAACAGATACAGTTTCAGGCTCTTGCTCTCGACCATCCGGACATCCGGGACATAGCTGATCCGGATTTCCGCAAAGTCCGGCTGGCCGGTAATCGGACAGAGCGACGTGAATTCGGGGCAGTTGAAGCGTACCCAATAATCATTGCCTTGATGCTGGTTTTCAAATGTTTCCAACAGGCCCGGATTGTAATCGAACGTATACCCGGTCTTTTTGCCCAGCGACTGCAGGCCTTCTTCTTTCCTTTCCATAACGCTTTTTACTTAAATATCCGCAACCTTGAACGGGTTGTAGGAAATTCCCGTATCGTACGTATCCACCCCTTCTATCCGCTTGAGGGCTTTCACGAAGTGCGCCGTCACCGGAAGAATGACAATTTCGTACACCACCTTGAAGGTCACCTGCGCCAGCATCATCCCCAGCAGGGCTTTCCACTCGGCCCCCCAGAAAGCAATGGGCATGAAAATCAAAGAGTCCAGGCTCTCTCCGGCCAAGGACGACAGAACGGCCCGGAGCGAAAAGAACCGCCCCGAGGAGGCCACTTTCATCCGGCTCATGACAAAGGCATTCAGCGTGGAACCCGCCAGGAACGCAGCCAGGGAGGCCAGCGCGACACGGGGAGCCATGCTGAACATGTAATTGAAGTGCGGAGCCCCGTCCCAGAACGATGCGGCCGGCAGCCAGACAATCAACTGCCCGACCAGGACCACGAAAAAGTTCATCGCAAAAGCCGTCCAGATGACCAGACGCGCCTTGCGATATCCCCAGACTTCCGCAAAACAATCGTTGAGAATGTACGAAACCGGAAAAATCAGGACCGCTCCCGGGAGCGTAATGCTGCCAAAGGCAATCACCTTGGTAGCGAACAGGTTGGATGCAATCAGGCAGACCGTGAAGACTACTGCCATCAGCATGAACACAACAGATACTTTTTTATTCATTCCTTGTTTTTTAAGTGGTTAACAAGCACACTGTAGATCGGATCAGTCACCGGCCTCCTTGAGGCGTTCGGCGTTCTCCGCGATTTGAAGTTGATCGATACATTCCTGGATGTCCCCATCCATGAAAACCGGCAGGTTGTACATGGTCCAGTTGATCCGATGGTCCGTCACGCGGGACTGCGGATAATTATAGGTACGGATCTTGGCGGAACGGTCCCCGGTCGAAACCATGGTCTTGCGCTTGGCCGCGATGCCATCCAGGTATTTCTGGTGCTCCATGTTGTACAGACGGGTACGGAGCTCCTCCAGGGCACGGTCGAAATTCTTCAGCTGGGAACGCTCTTCCTGGCACTGGACGACGATGCCGGAAGGGATATGGGTCAGGCGGACAGCCGAATACGTCGTATTGACACCCTGCCCACCGGGACCGGAAGAACAGTATGTATCTTTCCGGATGTCGTTCATATCCAGCTCGATATCGAATTCGCCCGCCTCCGGGAAAACGGCTACGGACGCCGCGGAAGTCTGGATCCGGCCCTGCGTTTCCGTCTGCGGGACACGCTGCACACGGTGAACGCCGGATTCATATTTCATGACACCGTACACGCCGTCAGTAGACGACGAAAGCTTGAAGACAATTTGCTTGAAACCGCCCGAAGTTCCGGGGGCCTGGTCCATCACCTCCAACTTCCATCCCTTGCTCTCGGCGAACTTGGAATACATCCGGAACAAGTCTCCGGCAAAGATGGCGGCCTCATCACCACCGGTACCACCGCGGATCTCAACCATGGCATTCTTGCCGTCATCCGGATCCGCAGGAATCAGCAACAACTTGATTTCCTGCTCCATCTGCGGAAGCTTCGGCTCAATTTCCGAGATTTCCTCACGGGCCATGTCGCGCAATTCCTCGTCCTTTTCATTGACCAGGATATCCTTGGCGGAAGCGAGATCCTCCACCATCTTCTTGTAACGGAGCCCTGCCGCGATAATCGGCTGCAACTCCTTGTAATCCTTGTTCAGCTGCACATAGCGCTTCATATCCGACATGACGGCCGGATCGGAAAGCTGCTCCTGCAGGGATTTGTATTTATCCTGAAGGCTGAGTACCTTCTCAAGCAACGTATTGTTTTCTGCCATGATTAAATCTTCTTTATATAGCACCGCCGGCGCATGAACAGCTCATTCTCGTACTTCGACCACACATTCACGGCGCTGTTGTTCTCAATCTGCGGATTCGCGATCGCCCAATGCGTTCCGTACTGGATGCAACGCCGGGACATGGCGCAGTGATACACCGCCGAAACCCCTTTGTTCTGCCACTGGGGAACCGCACCGTTGATCATCATGTCCACCGTATCCAGGTTGCGGATCGCCCGCAGGAGATGCCACCATCCGAAGGGGAACAACCTCCCGCGTGCCTTCTGCAGGGCCGGAGAAATGGTCGGGAAACAGATGCCGAAGGCGACCAGTTCATCGTTCTCGTCCATGATGATCACGCTGGTCTTGTCACTGAGGAAGGGCATGACCGAGGCGGCCTCTTCGTCAATTTCCTCGTCCGTGAACGGAATGAAATTATAGACGGACTCCGCGAAACTTTCGTTGTACACATCGAAGAAATGACGGACTAACTTCTTGTCCTTCTTGAGCTTCTCGATGCTGCCCTCATGCAGGTTGTAACGCTTCCCGAGCAAGTCCGCGATCCGGGTCACCTTCTCCGGAAGGGGCTGGTCCGCACGCATCTTGTACTGCAGCCAGTCGCATTCCTTCTCATATCCCAATGCGGTTACCAAGTCATTGTAATACGGGAAATTATACAAACAGTTGAAGGGCGGGATATTGTCGAAGCCTTCCACCAGCATTCCCTGTTTGCCCAGGGTATTGTAGTAGAGCGGCCCATGAATCTCGTCCATGCCGTTTTCCCGGGCCCACTGCTCGGCCGTATCCAGCAGCAATCGGGCGACCTCCAGGTCGTTGATCGTGTCGAACCAGCCGAAACGGGCGCGTTTCTTCCCGTACCGCTCGTTATAGCGGGGATTGATCATCCCGCAGATCCGCCCGACAACCGTACGGCCCTCCCAGGCCAGCCACATCTTCCGCGTACAATACCTGAGCGTTGAAACCTTGGTCAGCGACTTGACCTGGTCGGAATGCAACGCCGGGACATACTGCGGACAATCCCGATACAGTTTATCCGGAAATCCGATGAATTTCCGGAGATCGCGACGGGTTGTCACTTCTGTGATCGTATAACGGGCCATGCTCAATCGGCGTTCAGAAAAGTTTGCAAATATACGAATAAATCTTTACAAAAAGCTTTTTTACAACCCCTTCGCCTTGCCCTCGTCCCAGATGGCATCCATTTCAGCCAGCGTCATGTCATGCAGGTCCCTCCCCTGGCGGATGGTATGCTCCTCCAGATAGGTGAACCGCCGGCGGAATTTCTCGCAGGCAAGGCTGAGTGCCGTATCCGGATTCAACCCGTACAGGCGGGCGGCATTGACCGTCGCGAACATGAAGTCTCCCAGCTCCTCGACAGCCCGGGAATAAGCGGCTTTGAATTCTTCCGACGAATCGGCGGACGGCGCTCCGACAGACTTGTCGGCACTGCCGGCGGCAGCATCCATCGCATCCAATTCCACCTGCAATTCTCCCATCTCCTCGCGGACCTTGTCCCAAACCTGGGATTTTTCCTCCCAGTCAAATCCGACACCGCGGGCCTTATCCTGCATGGAAAACGCTTTCAGGATGGGCGGGAGAGAATCCGGAATCCCCGAAAGAACCCTGCGGTTTCCTCCTTTTTCCTTGGTTTTCAGCATTTCCCAATTCTCGGACACCTCAGTGGCATCGGCAGCCTTCTTGTCCGAGAAAACATGCGGATGGCGGAAAACCATCTTCTCGCAGACCCGGTCCAGGACATCGCCGATGTCGTATTTCCCTTCTTCCTGGGCAATCTTGGAATAAAAGACAATGTGCAGCAGTAGGTCTCCCAACTCCTTCTCAATCTCTTTATCCGCCTTCTTCAGGACGGCGTCGCTGAGTTCATAAGTCTCTTCCAGGGTCATGGGTCGCAACGTATCGATGGTTTGCGCCGCGTTCCACGGGCACTCCGCCCGCAGCCGGTCCATGATATCCAACAAACGGCCGAACCGTTCCATTTTTTCCTCTCTCGTATGCATGCTGCTTTTACAGGAAGCCTTGTCTTCCTGAATGTGCAAAGGTAAGAATAAATCACTATCTTTGCCGCGAAACTTCGAGAAGCTATGAGAGAAATCCATTTCGTATCGGCCGACGAGGCCGTCAAAGTGGTCAAATCCCATGACCATATCCACCTGAGCAGCGTGGCCAGCGTACCCCACATCCTCATCCAGGCCCTGTGCCGCCGGGCTGATGCCGGGGAGATTGAGGACGTCCGGTTCCATCATTTCCATACCGAAGGACCTGCCCCCTATTCCGAAGAACGCTACAACGGCATTTTCTTCGACCAGGGCTTCTTCATTGGGCCGAATGTACGCGCCAACGTCAACACGGGTTATGCCGACTACCTCCCCGTCCACCTGGGTGAATCCCAGAAACTGTACCGGAGCGGCGCCCTGCGGTGCGACGTGGCCATGGTCCAGGTATCCCTGCCCGACGAAAACGGCATGGTCTCCCTGGGAACCTCCGTCGACTGCTCTCTCGCTGCCATCGAAATGGCCGGACACGCGATCGGAGTCGTGAACAAGCACGTGCCCTTCGCCTACGGCGACTTGGTCTCCCTGGACGCGTTCGATTTCCTGGTACAAGATGATACGCCGCTGGTAACCAAGGATTTCGCCGAACCGACGCCCACCGAAGTCCTCATCGGGAAAAACTGCGCGGAACTGGTCCCGGACGGAGCCTGCATCCAGATGGGTATCGGTGCGCTCCCCAACGCCCTCGCCGCCCAACTGGAGAATCACAAGAATATCGGGGTCCATACCGAAATGTTCGCCGACGGGATCCTGCGCCTCATCCAGAAAGGGGTTGTCAACGGGGCGAACAAGAAAATCGACACAGGAAAGGTTGTGGCTTCCTTCCTCCTCGGATCCGACGATGTCTACAACTTCATCGACCACAACCCGGATGTCCTGATGAAAGACATCAAATACACCAACGACCCGTGGATCATTGCGCAGAATCCCTGCATGATGGCCATCAATTCCGCCACGGAAGTGGATCTGACCGGCCAGATCAGCGCCGACTCGATCGGGACGCGGATCTTCTCCGGGACGGGCGGCCAATTGGATTTTGTCAAGGGAGCCATCCTATCGGAAGGCGGCCGCTCCGTCACCGCGTTCGCTTCCCGGACCAACAAGGGCAAGAACAAGATCGTTCCGGTGCTGAACGAAGGTGCCGGCGTCGTCACGCCCCGGGCGGACGCCCACTGGATTGTCACGGAATACGGAGCGGTGGACCTGTACGGCAAGTCCCTGCAGGAACGGGCGAAATTGCTGATCAGCATCGCGCATCCGGACGACCGGGAAATGCTCGACCGCGCCGCATTCGAACGCTTCGGTCCTCATTATCACAACTTCAGCATCTAGAAAGCATGCCATTCCATCGCTTTCCAAGGAGGGCCCGCCCACTTTGGAAAGCTTTTTGCATATTGCGAAACCAAATCTTATCCAAGCCATGAAAAAGAAACTATTTGCCCTGTTGATCCCAGCTCTCCTGGCCTGCCTCTGGGGCTGTGACCGGGATGGATTCGGCAGAAGGACCCACGACAACAACGAAGAAGAAAAAAAGGATCCGGCGGAACAGTTCTCCCCGAACCGCAATTGGGCCATCTCCTATGACGGCCGTTCAGAAATCACGGAGGACGGGATTGCCGCGGATGTCGAAAACATTACCTTGAAAAGCACGGATGAACAAACCTATTATCTGGATGTCATCTCGGCTTATTCCTTCAAGGAAGATTATGGCAGTTCCCTCCAGGATTATTTCAACGCGGAACTCCAGATGCTGAAAGAAAACGCAGAACAGGAAAAATGCCGTGTCGCAGACTTACTGGACCACGGAAATGTCAGCTATTCTTTCGACCGGCTTGAATCCGGAGACTGGATCGCTTTCGCCATCGGCATCGGTTCATCCGGAGCGCTTTCCGGCGACTACGCGCGCCTGGATTTCACAATCCAGGAAGAAACCCCGACGGACGCCTACAATGCCTGGCTCGGCACCTGGAAGGTGACCGGGAAAGACAAGAACGGGAAAGAGCGGGCATACGACCTGAAAATATCCCGGGAAGATGCCAATTTCATGTATCTCGTCAAAGGCTGGGAATGCGGGAAGGACGGAGCCAAAGACGCTGAGGACCTGGACTTTATCGCCATGTTCAACCGCTGGACGGGAAGCCTGTACATCAACGGCCAGTTCATCCGCTGGTTCCAGGACAACAACATCTACTATGACACCTGGCTCTGCGGACACTTCTATTATGACGGAAATAAATACGAGAAAGATTATTACTTCCTCAATGATACGGTTACCCTGGGAGAGGCCATCCTTTCCGCAGATGGGGAAAAGGCAGAAATGGACGGATGTCAAATCTCTGTGTACATGGATGATACGGAAATCTGGACCACGACTTTCGCCGCCATGCAGTACATCGACATCCCGGACAGCGACAAGGCCGACCCGCTGATTTATGCCGAAACGGTCCCGCTCTTCCCGCTGCAGATGACCCTGTCTTCCCGGGAGACCAAAGCCGGAAGCGAAATGCCGTCCCTCCGCCGGGAGGCTCCCGCAAAAGCAGTCCGGCATGAAGCCGTACCGGCGCAAAGCCGCTCGCGCATCACCTCCCTGCACGCCGTGCGCAGCAGGAGACCGCAATAGCATCTACAGAAAAAGACTCGTTTACCGGCCCAGGCGCATGCGGGCCCATGGAATGACTCCTGCAGGAGACTGTTTCTCCTTCAGGAGTTCT
>CADBPH010000272.1 GCA_902796455.1 uncultured Bacteroidia bacterium | reverse complement strand
TCCTTACCGCTCGGGCTGCGTTTCCCGGAAAAACCTCGCCCGCATCGCCGGCACACCGGCCGTCGTGACGGCCAGGCTCGGCAAGGGAGCCGTCGTCTATTTCCAGGAGGAAATCAACTTCCGCTCCTACTGGTTCGCATCCAATCACCTGCTTACCAACGCACTGTATTTCGGAGACTTACTGTAATCCCTGCATGCAAACAATTCACATATCATGAACAAAGTTGACATCAACAAACCTTTCTACAAGTGGGAAGTCGTCCTGCTCCTGTGGGTCGCCTTTTTCCTGAACCAGGCGGACCGGCAGACGTTCAATATCGTCCTTCCGCAGATCCAGGAACATCTCGGCGCCTCGGACAGCACAATGGGACTCCTCTCCATGCTGTTCAACCTTTTCTATGCCATCACGGTCCCCTTTGCGGGGTATTTCGCCGACCGCATGAGCCGGAGCCGGCAGATCTGGGTCAGTACCCTGATCTTCTCGTCGGCCACCTTGCTCACCGGTCTTTCCGGCGGCATCTTCTTCCTCATCCTGTTCCGCTGCTTCGGGATGGGACTGGGACAGGGGCTCTTCGGCCCGACGTATACCGGGCTGATCGCCCAGTACCATGACGGCAGGACCCGGGCCCGCGCCATGTCCCTGCACCAGACGTCCTATTATCTCGGCGTCATCACGTGCGGATTCCTGGCCGGATGGGTCGCGGAAAAGGTCGGATGGCAGTACGCCTTCTTTATCTTCGGCGGCGCCGGTATCCTGTTCACCCTCATCCTGATCCTGCGGCTGCGGGACAAGGAAGAGACCCCGGCACCCGCCGTCCAGGCTGCTCCGAAAGACCAGCCTTCCCTCCCGGCCGCCATCGCAGCCATTTTCAAGGTCCCGACGGCAGTCTGCATGGTCGTTGCGTACTGCGCCCTGATTTTCGGCCTCAACGGCTACCTGACCTGGATGCCGAAACACATGACCGAGACCTTCGGCCTGAGCCTGTCCTCCGCCGGTCTCCATTCCATGCTGTGGACCCATGCGGCCGCCTTCGTCGGAGTTCTCGCCGCCGGCGCCCTTTCGGACCGGATGGCCCGCAATCCGGGCAATGCCCGCAACCGCCTGCTCCTGCAAGCCGCCGGCCTGCTCCTGGCCTCTCCCTGCATCGTATTGATGGGACTTTCCGGGAAATTCGGAATCGTCTGCGCCGCCCTGGCGGGCTTCGGCTTCTTCCGGGCCTTCTTTGACGCCGGAACGTACGCCGTCCTGTATGACGTCATTGAATCCAAATACTATTCGATTTCATCGGCCGTCCTGATTCTTTTCGGATTCGGGATCGGTTCCCTGGCCCCGTGGCTCCTGGGCATGATCGGCGACCGGTTCGGCCTGGCCGGCGGCATCGCCTCCCTCGCCGCCGTGTGGGTCATCGGCAGTCTCGCCCTGCTGGTCGCCCGGCAATGGTTCTTTGACAAAGACGCGGAAAAAATCAAATCTTAACGATATCATATCTATCTATCACCATGCGTACAACTGAAACACAATCGCGCTATGACAACCTGGACAAAATGTCCACGGAAGAACTTTTGAGAGGAATGAATCAGGAAGACAAGACCGTTCCTGAAGCCATATCCAAATCCATCCCGAGAATCACCGAGGTGGTCGACCACATCGTCGAGCGGATGCGGCGGGGCGGCCGGGTATTCTATATCGGCGCCGGGACCAGCGGACGGCTGGGTGTCCTGGACGCCTCTGAGATTCTGCCCACTTACGGCGTGAAAGACATATTCATCGGTATCATCGCCGGCGGAGACATCGCTTTCCGCACCCCGGTAGAAGGCGCAGAAGACGACCCGGTCCAGGGCTGGAAAGACATGGAGCCGTTCCACCCCACGGCCGACGATACCCTGATCGGGATTTCCGCCTCCGGCTATGCTCCCTATGTCTGCGGGGCCATCCGGGACGCCCGGGCACACGGACTGTTCACCTCCTGCATCACCTGCAACGCCGAATCCGAACTGATCGAAGTCTGCGAGCTGCCCATCATCACGGTGGTCGGCCCTGAATTCGTCACCGGGAGCACCCGGATGAAGTCCGGCACGGCGGCCAAGCTGATTCTCAACATGATATCCACCTCCGTGATGATCCGTCTCGGGCACGTCAAGGGCAACCACATGGTTGACATGCAGATTACCAACAGAAAGTTGGTGGACCGCGGCACCCGCATGATCATGGCGGAGACCGGCATCGAAGACTACGACAAGGCGCATGACCTGCTGATCCAATTCGGCGGCGTCCGCCCGGCCGTAAACCACGTGAAAGGACTTTAATTTACATACTATCATGCATCCCCGGATCTACTCCTGGTTCGCCTGTGCGATCTTTTTCCTGTCCGCGGCCGCTTCTACGCCCGCTTCCGGACAGACTTCCCTGCCCCCCGCCTTCGGCTGCTACCGGTCTTTCGTCCGGCAACCGGAGATGGCCCGTATCTTCTCGCAAGAACTCGGAGTCAAGACCCGTTGTTTTTGCGCCGCCAATACCATCAACCGCCTGGGCGGAGGCTATTGCGAGTATCCGCCCATCTGGGTAGGAGAAGGCGAATATGAATTCGAGCACTTCGACGCCCAGATGGCAGAGATGAACGCCACGAATCCCGACGGCGGCCTGATCTGCATGGTCGACCTCAACTCGCCCTGGTGGCTGTCCCGGAAGCTGTTCCGGTTCGATTCGTTCACCGATATCATTTCGGCCTGTGCCAGTCCCCGGTGGATGAAAATGACGATGCGCTGGATGAAGGATTTCCTCGCCTACAGCGAAGCGCATTACGGAGACCGGATTGCCGCATACATCCTGTGCGCCGGAAGTACCACCGAGTGGCTGGACCACCGGCACGGGTACACGTCCATGGAAAAGGACATCGCCTGGCAGCAATGGTGCAAGGAGCATGGCGTGGACTACGGCCCTGCCGCACCGACGTATCCCGCCCTGCACACCGCCGCTTTCGAGAACAAGATCTACGACCCGGCGACCGAGCAGGACAAGGTCGATTATTGGAAATATTCCAACGACGCCGTCGCGGACGCGCTGTTGACTTTCGCCCATGAAGCCCGGGCCATGCTGCCTGCCGGCAAACAGATCGGCGCCTTCTTCGGCTATTATTTCTCAGGCGGAAACACCGTCGTAGCCGACGGGCACATGGAATATGAACGGGTGTATGCCAGCCCTGACCTGGACTTCTTCATCGCCCCCGGCTCCTATTCCAACCGGCAGATCGGAGAGGGCAGCGGCTCCCAGACGATGTTCGAAACCGCCATGCTGAACGGGAAACGGTTCCTGCATGAAATCGATTTCCGGCCGCATGATTTCGGGACACGGCTGCAGAAAGGGAAGGTTTCCGATATCAAGGCCTGGGATTCCGTAGAGGACGACATCGCCGGCAATACCCGGGAAGCCTGCTTCGCCCTGATCCACCACGCCAGTTACTGGTGGTTCGACATGTGGGGAGGATTCTATGCGGAACCCCGCCTGCGGGCACGCATCGGGGAACTGGAAAAGATCCAGCAGCGCTTCCGGGATGACATGTCCCCTTCCGTGGCAGAAATCCTGCTGGTCGGAGACCCGCAAAGCCTCTATTATGTCCGTGAAACAGACCCGCTTGCGCGGGAAGGAGCCGATGCGCTGCGCAACCGGCTTTCCGTGACGGGCGCCCCGTATGACTGCTGCTCTTTCGCAGACCTGGAGCGCCTCGACCTGTCGCGATACAAAGTCATCCTCCTGCCGCAGACCTTCCTGATTGACAGCAAACGGGCCGCCCTGCTGCGCGAGAAAGTCTGCACGGGCGGACGGACGGTCGTCTTCGCTTATGCGCCCGGCATCTGTGACGGTTCCTCCCTGGATGCCGGCCGGGTCCGCACCTGGGCGGGCGTGCCCTTCGTAAGCGGAGACAAAGACATCCATGAAACTGCCATGGACGGCTGGAAAGCCGTTTACACCTACTGCGCGGATGCCTTCACGGCAGAAACCCTCCGCGATATCTGTTCCCGGGCCGGAGTCCATTACTATGTGGACCCGATGTACCCCGTTTTTGCCAACGAACGGCTGCTGTCCATCCATTGTAAAGAGGGCGGAGAGCAGACGGTCTATCTCCCCAGGAAGGTTTCCCGCGTCGTGGACCTGTTCACCGGCGAAGTCGTCGCCAAGCGCACGAAAGCCTTCAAGGTCTCCTTCTCTTCACCGGATACCCGGCTCTTCGAAATCATCCCTTAATACATAGCCACATGAAACATCTTCGCCTGCGGGTCTTGCTCCCCGCCCTGCTCCTCCTCATGCAGCTGCCGCTTTCCGGCCAGCAAACGGGGACTCCTGAGCCCATCCTCCACAATGGGTTGCTCCCTCCTGCGCTGTTGCGCGAACTGAATATCACCCTTCCGAAGCCCGACGGCAGCACCCCGGTCCTGGACAACGGCAAGATCCGCGCGGTGTTCGGCAACGGGAACACATTCTGCATCGACGAGTTGACCTTCATGGGCAAGTCGCTCTGCTCCAAGGGATCCTCCACGGTCCCCTGGCACCTCTCGTGCCGTGGGCCTCAAGGGGAAAAAATCGACTGGAGACCCGGCTGGGCGCATTACACAGGAGCCCGAAGCCTTCGGGAAGGAACTGTCAGCAAACTGGTTTTCACCTGGCATATCCTCTATGATTATTCCGGAAAGACCTATCCGGTCCGGGTCATCGTCAGCCTGCCGGATGAGGCTGACCGGCTTTTCTGGGACCTCGAGGCCGACCTGCCCGAGGGCTGGTTTGTCACCAAGACGGAATTCCCCCGGCTGTCCCTCCGGAAGCCGGACAAAGGCAAGGTGATTACTACCAGCGGATGGGGTGTCGAGAATCCGCTGACCGCCGCTGAAATCCGTTCGGAATATCCGACGACTACAGGCTCCATGTCTTTCTTCCTGGTACACAACCCGGAGGGCGCGTTCTACTTCGGGGCCGAGGACCCGCAAGGAATCCGCAAAGACTTTTATGTCAATGGGAATGGTGCCCTGAATGTAAGGATGACCATCCCGGCTTCGGAGGGATGGACAAAAGACGGGGTCTTCCACCTGCCTTTCGCCGCCAACATCGGTTATGACGCAGAAGGCTGGGAACATGCTGTCAATCACTGGTATAAGCCCTACACCTATACCCTTCCGTGGGGCGGCGAGGAGCGCAAGATTGTCAACCGCCTCGGTACCCTTTCTCCCTGGCTGCAGCAAACCGACGGATGGATCCGCGTCAAAGGAACGGATGAGGAATTCGCCTATACCCAGGCAGCTGCCGATTTCTTCGGCCCGCACCTGAGTGTCCACTGGTACTGGTGGCACCGCCATCCCTATGACAGTCATTATCCGGACTATCTGCCCGCAAAACCGGGCTTTGCCGAAAGAATCGCGGCGCTCCACAATAAAGGGATCCATATTACCCCCTACATCAATGGCCGGCTGTGGGATCCCGCGTCAGCCAGCTACAAGCGCGACCGCGGATATGATGCTTCCGCACGTGCGGAAGACGGCTCGCTGTATACAGAGGTGTACGGCACCTCCAAGGTCCTCAATTCCGTCACCTGCCCCTCGACGCAAATCTGGCATGACAAACTCTATGGCCTGGTGGACAGCCTGCAACTGCTGTATGGCGTAGACGGGGTCTATATCGACCAGGTCGGCTGCTCCCGCCAGTATCCCTGCTGGAACCCGGATCACAACCATCCCCGGGGCGGCGGTGAATTCTGGCTCCAGGGATATCAGAAGATCCTGCGGGATATCCGCACCCAAGGAGCCCTGCGGCCGGGCAACATCCTGATAACGGAAGAAAACGGCGATTGCTACAGCGACCTCTTTGACTTGATGCTGATGGTCAACACCCATTACACTCCCGGCGTCTCCCGCATCATTCCGGTATTCCCGATGGTCTATTCCGACCGGGTCGTGACCAACGCCTACCGGTATTTCAACGAAGATGTCTCCCTGGAGAAAGCCTGCGACCTGCGGTTCCGCTTTACCAAAGCCCTCCTGTACGGCTCCCAGCCCGGCTGGGTCCGCGCCTTCGTGATCATGGATCCGAAGTTCAGGCCGGAAGCCCAGTTCCTCCGCAACCTGATGGAATTCCGTTCCGGAATCCATGATATCGTACTGGGCGGCTCCTTCGTCCGGGAATTTTTCCCGGAAGGAGACAACCCGATCCGGAAATTCGACGCGTTCTGGGACGAGCATGCTGTCATGGGCGCCCAATGGCTTGACCGCAAGGGAAATAACGCCTGGATCCTCGTCAATACCGATTCCGTCCCGCACAAGGTCAAGCTCCCGAAAGAAGCCAAGGGGAAGGAAATGACCGTTCCTGCCGACGGGGCCGTGGTCTTCCGGAAAAAATAGAAGGGATTTGTATGGACCTGGCACCTTTCAAAGAGACCTTTAACGGCACGACTCCCTTGTACCGGCAGCTGATGGATTTCATCATCCGGAGAATTCACGACGGCGTGTATTCTCCGGATGCCCTGCTCCCGTCCCTGAACGAAATGACCGCCATGACGGGCATTTCCAAGGAAACGGTCATCAAGGCCTACAAAGAATTGTGCAAGCAAGGCATCCTGACTTCCCAACGCGGGAAAGGCTACTATGTCAACCGGCATTTCCTGGGCGGGAAGCCTTCCGTCCTGGTCATCATGGACAAATTCAGCGCACACGGCCAAGTCATTCTGGAGGCGTTCATGGAAATGGTCTCCTCCCAGGTGGAAGTCACGGTCCTGATGCATTACCAAGACCTGGACCGCTTCGAAGGTTTCCTGAATACGGAACTGGACAAATATGATTACTATCTGGTCTTCCCGCATTTCCCGGTCCTGCCCGGCGTCCGGCAAGCTGCCCTGGAACTGATCCGCAGGATCCCGCCCTACAAGCTCATCCTGATGGACCGGTATCTTCCGGGGATCAGCCCGCTGGCCGGTGCCTCCTACCAGTCTCTGGAAGAAGATGTTGCCACTTCGCTGACCCCGTTCATCGACGATTTGCGGAAATACCGGATCATCCGCTTTTCCTGCATGTCCGTCAGCCTGTATGGGGAGCTGATCGGCCAAACGCTCAAGCAGTTCTGCCAGAAACAGGGCCTCCCCATCGAAATACTCTCAGACATGCCTGAACGCGTCGAAAAGGGAGACCTGTATTTCCTTTCCGGCAGCCGCCTGGACAACAAACTGGTCACCCTGGCGGACCGGATTGCCGATGCCCGGCTGACCCTGGGCAAAGATGTCGGCATCATCTGCTACAACGACTGGCCCCTGAACAAGCTGATCCTGGGAGGATTGACGACCCTCTCGACCGATTTCGTACAAATGGGGAGGGAAGCTGCGAAAATGGTGCTTTCCCGCACCCTTTCCAAAGTACATTGCCATTGCCGGCTCATCCGGCGGAATACTTTTTAAACTGGATATCAACTCATGAAACTTATTTGCGAAAGCGGCGCCACGAAAGGCGATTGGCGCGTAATCGAAAACGGGAAACAGATTGCCCGATTACTGACCCCCGGGACCAATGTCTCGACCATGGAAATCGAAACCCTCCGCACCATCATCATGGATGCGGCGAAATCCCTCCCGGAAGGCCCTTACTCCGAGGTTAATTTTTACACGGCCGGCGTTCTGTCCAAGACGGTCATGGAAAACCTGAAACCGGTCATGGAGGAAGCCTTCCCCGGCGCCGCAATCGATATCCAGACCGACCTCGTGGCGGCGGCCCGGGCGGCCTGCGGCCATGCGCCCGGCATCGCGGTCATCATGGGAACCGGTTCGAATTCGTGCCAGTACGACGGAGAGAAGATTGTCAAGCATGTGAAATCGGGCGGATTCATCCTGGGGGACGACGGCAGCGCCTCTGTCATCGGGAAACTCTTTGTCTGTGACCTGATTAAAGATCTGGTGCCGGAAGAAATCGCCAAACCGTTCTCGGAATTGTTCGCTTCGGATTATCCGACCATCGTCGACAATGTCTACCACAACCCGGGGTCGCCTTCCGGCTATCTCGGATCCATGTGCCCGTTCATCCTGTCACACTACGACCACCCGTATATCAAGAACCTGGTAGACGGGAGCTTGCAGGCATTGATTGACAGGAGTTTGCGTCAGTACGACATCGACAAGTACCCCGTCGGCATCATCGGTGGATTCGGACTCGCCCTCAAAGACATCCTGGAACCGTTGTTCAAGCAGAACGGAATCCGGATCCGGGCCTTCATCCCCACCCCGATCGAAGAACTGATCCACTACCACGCCTAGCCCGGAGGACCCTTGGAGCGCCCGGAGCCCCCTGGAACTCAAACGGTTCCTTCGGGGTTCCGGGCGGTCGTTACGCGGTTGACCAGATAGACGATGCTGCGGTAGGGCACACCGCCATGGGTCGTCAGCCCGATTTCACACGTCCGGCTGTTGGAGAAGCCTTCCTGTACGCCATGTTCCGTCAAGGCCGGCCGAAGTTTCCGAAGCGCATAGGCATTGAGCTCCGGATGGGTCATGCCCTTATCGCCGGCAAAAGCGCAGCAACCGATCTCCTCAGGCACATAAACGTTTGTTGAGCAAAGCTTTGCAAGATCAACAATCTGCTTCTCAAGCCCCATCAGCCGCATGGAGCAGGTCACATGGACAGCCACCGGTTCATCGCATGGGTGGAATTCCAGCCGGTCCTTCAGGAAGGTCCAGATAAACTCTGCAGGCTCATACAGGTGCATGCGCGTGATGGTCTTCCGCATCCGGTGCAGACACGGACTCTGGTCACACAAAACCGGCCAGCGGCCCTGCTGGGAAGCCGCCCAGAGCGCCTCGTCCAATTCACGGGCTTTCCTGTCCGCAACCTCAGGGAGGCCTTTGCTTTCCCAGATGGTACCGCAGCAGAGCCGGTCCATGCCTTCCGGGAAAATCACTTCATAGCCCGCTTTGTCCAGCAAGGCCACCATTTCCTCGGCCAGGGGCTTGACTTTGTCCCGCGGGGCCGTCCCCATCATCTGGTTCAGGCAACTCGGGAAATAGACGACCTTCTCGGGCCGGAGCGCCTGCGCCGTTTGCCGGACCTTGTACGGGAGCGGGGTGGCGGGCGTCCACAGCGGCACACCGATCCGGTGCAGGCCCTTTCCGACTGCGGTCATCGCCTTGTCTCCCAGGACGGTCCGCCCGGCGGAGGCCAGCCCCAGGACACCGCGGATCACCTTTTTGGTCCCCCGGAAATGATTGGCGACCCATTCTCCGGCCCATGTTCCGGCAGCGCCGATTCCTTCGCGGCGCAGCTGGTGCGTCATATCGGCCACATTGATCCCCATCGGGCAAGATGATGCGCACAGGCCGTCGCCCGCACAGGTCGCTTTCCCGAAATAGCCATAGGCCTTTTCCAGCGCCTCGTACGGCTCTCCGGCCTTCTTGCGCCGCTCAATCTCCCGGCGGACGACAATCCGGGTCCGCGACGAGAGAGAGAACCCGCAGGACACGCAATTGACCTCGCAAAAGCCGCATTCGATGCACTTGTTGA
>CADBPH010000271.1 GCA_902796455.1 uncultured Bacteroidia bacterium | reverse complement strand
CTCTATGGCAGAAAAACTTTGTGCCGAGATTATAGCCGCGTACAACAACGAAGGTGGTGCATACAAGAGAAAAGAGGATATGCACAAGATGGCAGAGGCCAACAAGGCCTTCGCCCACTTCCGTTTCTAATCTGATGTCGAATGGCAAAGAGAGACCTTAGCTTCACCAGGAATATCGGTATCATGACCCACATCGATGCCGGAAAGACGACTACGTCCGAGCGGATCCTGTATTATACGGGAAAGACGCACCGGATCGGTGAAGTGCACGAGGGTGCCGCCACCATGGACTGGATGGTCCAGGAGCAGGAGAGAGGGATCACCATCACTTCTGCTGCGACCACCGCGTTCTGGCATTATGGCGGAGACGTCTATCAGATCAACCTGATCGACACGCCCGGGCATGTGGACTTCACGGTCGAGGTAGAGCGTTCCCTCCGCGTTCTGGACGGGACGATCGCCACTTTCTGCGCAGTAGGGCGCGTGCAGCCGCAGTCTGAAACCGTCTGGCGCCAGGCTGACAAGTACGGTGTACCGAAGATTGCCTATGTGAACAAAATGGACCGTGTCGGTGCGGATTTCCTCGCTTGTGTCGAAGAGATCCACACGAAGCTCGGTGCCCATGCTGTCCCCCTCGTGCTCCCGATCGGAGCGGAGGACAAGTTCCAGGGCATTGTCGACCTGATTTCCAGGAAGGCGATTTATTATGATTCCGGTGAGGAACTCGTCAATTATGAGGTCAAGGAAGTCCCCGCGGACATGACCGCAGAGGTGGAGCAATGGCGTGAAAAGCTCGTGGAAGCTGCCGCCGAATGCGATGAAGCCCTGATGGAGAAGTACTTCGAGGACCCTGATTCCGTGAGTGAGGAGGAAATCATTGCCGCCCTGCGCAAGGGTACGATCTCCATGCAGATCGTCCCGGCCACCTGCGGCTCCTCTTTCAAGAACAAAGGCGTCCAGTTCCTGCTGGATGCGGTGATGCGCTACCTGCCTTCTCCGCTGGACAAGGGTGCCGTCCATGGGACCAATCCCCGGACCGGCGACGAGGTGCTGCGCTCGCCGAATGCCGACGAACCTTTCTGCGGCCTGGTCTTCAAGATTGCGACCGACCCGTATGTGGGCCGCCTCGCTTTCATGAGGGCATATTCCGGCCGTGTGGATGCGGGCTCGTACGTGTACAATACCCGCACCGGCAAGAAAGAGCGGATCGCCCGCCTGTACCAGATGCACTCCAACCACCAGAATCCCATTGATTTCGTGGAGGCGGGAGACATCTGTGCAGCCGTCGGTTTCAAAGACCTCCGGACGGGTGACACCGTCTGTGACGAAGGACATCCGGTCACCCTCGAATCCATGATTTTCCCGGATCCGGTTATCGGAATCGCCGTCGAACCCAAGACGCAGGGCGATTTGGACAAACTGGGTGTCGCGCTGGCCAAACTGGCCGAGGAGGATCCTACCTTCACGGTCAAGTCCGACCATGAAACCGGTCAGACGATCATCAGCGGTATGGGCGAGTTGCATCTGGATATCATCGTCGACCGTCTCCGCAGGGAGTTCGGCGTCGAGATCAACCAGGGTGCTCCCCAGGTCAACTACAAGGAGGCCGTCACGGCCACCGTGCAGCACCGCGAAGTGTTCAAGAAGCAGACCGGCGGTCGGGGCAAGTTCGCGGACATCATCGTCGAAATCGGCCCCGCAGACCCGGGTGTCACGGGACTTCAGTTCGACAACCAGGTCAAGGGAGGCAATGTTCCCAAGGAATATGTTCCGTCTGTCCAGAAAGGTTTCGAGGCCGCCATGGCCAATGGCTGCCTGGCCGGATATGAGGTTCCTTCGCTGAAGGTCACCCTCCTGGACGGTTCGTTCCATCCGGTTGACTCCGACCAGCTTTCCTTCGAAATCGCAGCCCGCATGGCCTTCCGTCATGCCTGCCCGAAGGCGAAGCCGGTTCTCCTCGAGCCGATCATGAATCTCGAGGTGGTCACTCCGGAAGAGTACATGGGCGACATTGTCGGTGACCTGAACCGTCGCCGTGGCCAGATCAATGCGATGGATTCCACGGCCAACGGCGCCCGGATCATCAAGGCGTTTGTCCCGCTCTCTGAGCAATTCGGCTATGTTACAGTTCTCCGCACCCTTTCGTCGGGACGTGCCACGAGTACGATGAGTTTCGACCATTACAGCGAGGTTGCTCCCAACCTGGCCAAGGACATCATCGAAAAGAGCGGCTACCGCCCGATCGCGGATGACGAGATGTAATTTTGTATAAATCTGTAATTAGATATGAGTCAGAAAATTAGAATCAAACTCAAATCATTCGATCACATGCTGCTTGACAAGTCAGCAAAGAAGATCGCTGATACAGTGACTGCTACCGGCGCAAAGGTTTGTGGACCGATTCCACTTCCAACCGACAAGAAGATTTTCACTGTCAACCGTTCCACCTTCGTGAATAAGAAGTCCCGCGAACAGTTCGAGCTCAACTCTTACTGCCGCCTGCTGGACATCGACGACTCCAATGCGAAGACTGTCGATGCGCTCATGAAGCTCGAACTTCCTTCCGGTGTCGAGGTTGAAATCAAGGTATAAGAAACCTGAACCGAACCAATCAAGAAAAGCTGACGGAATTCCGCCAGCTTTTCTGTTTTTTATCCGGGCTTTTCTGTTTTTATCCGCGCCTTTCTGTTTTCAGCCCGCTCGGCCCGAAGTTCTCTAACGGGAGAAAGCCCCCAGACCGCCCTGGATCTGAAGAAAGGGTGCAGAGCCGACTGGCCCCGCTCTCCTGGTTCTGCCCTCCTTGCCACGAAATGAAAAAATGTAGCGATTTCTTCGCCCTCCCGGAGAACGAAAAGCAAGTGTTATTCCCGCTTCTTCTTAGAAGTACTGGCGCCCTACCGGAACAAGTCGCCAAGTTTCTTCGCATGCCTCTGAAAAGGGACACAGCAAACGAAAAACGGAAGTTCCTGACAGAATGAAAGTTATCGATTTCCTCCTCTGCAGATTGCGGAGGAGGAAATCGATAACATGCTCAGCGACAAACAGTTACAAATCACGGCGGTTTTCCAGATCCTGGAGGGCCTTGTCAATCTTCTCGAATTTGAAGCGGTTATACGTGAACCAGCCGCTCCATTTCCCGCTGGCGTAGACGGCCCGTTCGGCCATGATGGCGCCTAAGTGCCGACGGGCCTCGGCGATATGGATCCTGACAGGTGAAGAGCCGGCCGAAGGGCCGCTCCGGGCGATATCCTGGGCCACAGCCCATTCAGCCAGGGTCAGTTCTGCCGCAAGGGAGGTCAGCTCGTTCATCAGCACGGAAGGATAGACGATTGACGCATAAGCGAAAGGCTGCTCGCTCTCAGGAAGAGCAGCATATTCTTTCCGCGCCAGAGTCATGGCCATCTCGTAGGAGGCTCTCTGGGCTACGAGCCGGCGGTACTGGTCGAGGGTGCTCGGGAACCGGGCCCCGGATTTGCTGGCGAAACGGGTACTGTCGGGGGCGCAGGCCGGCAGCAAGGCATGGAACGGCTCGGAAGGAAGGTCAGGCCCTTCCTTCATCATGCGGGCCATGTCGGAGAGTTTCCCGAGGCAGATTCCGAAAAGATAACCGTCGAGAAAGTAAGGCAGGTCAGAGACGGGATGCCGCTCCAGGGCATTGAAATACAGTTTGTAGGCATTCTGGAGCCCCTCCCCGTGGCCCGGGTAATGCCGGGACACCCAGTCGGCCTGCCAGGCGGCCGGATTGAACGAGTCCAAGTCCCATAGCATCCGGGACCCGGCCGCGATGTTATAGCAGATTTCCCGGACATTGCCGACGTTGAGGAATACGCTCTCCGAGGCGCCGCCATCATGGGCCTCCCTCATCATCCCGTACATCTTGTCCACGGGAACAAGCGGCACCATATGGGGACCATCATAGAAGAGGGCGGAATGGTAATAAACGCCGTACTTGAGGTCCGTTTGGCGCGGTGTCTCCCGGAAATCCCGGGCCCATCGCCATCCGGGTCCGTTGTCCGCGAAGTGGATGATCGTCCCTTCCGGGAACTTCAGAAGCCCCCGAACGTTGAGCTCTGCCCCTTCCAGCCAAAGCGTCGTCTCATACAGGCGGTTCTCCTTCGGCACGAGCGCCTCGTCCAGGATTTCCACCTGGCGGGCCATCGCCTCGGAAATGATCCTTCCCCGCTCTTCCATCGATGTGGGGGCACTCTTGTCCGTCGCCCACATCGCCCGGTCCCCTACTCCGCGAAGACCGATTGTCCAGATTACGTCCGGGTACTTTTTCCATCCCTCGACGGACTCCCGCCACATCGCCTCGACCTTTTCCCGGCTACTCACGAAAGAATAAGGGGTCGGCTGCCCCTTCTCCTTCCAGTACTGCTCGAAGATGCGGCCGCTCAGGCCGAGAGGCTCCTGGTGATGCATGGTCAGGAAAAGCCCCCGCCGGGAACAGATCCGGACCAGTTCCTCTTCCGCAGGATTGGCGATCCAGATGAAGCTGGACGGGATGATGAGGTTATACCGGCAGCGGACAACGGCCTCCGCGATATGTTCCATCACCTCGGGAGCGATGACATGGTTGAAAAAGGTATAGTTGATGCAGCGAAGGGCCCCCGAATCCTTCCACCCGGTCAGGAAATCCTCGTCGTTGATAAACCATCCCCGGAATTTGAAATCCGGCGGCCCCTGGACGATTCGGACATCTTCCCACTCGAGCCGGTCGGTCGAGGGATAGGCGGCATCATTCCAGAACGAAAGAGGGTCCACCCCGAGGTAGCGCTCGATGAAATCATAAACCGCGAACATCGTCCCCCGCGGATTGGATCCCGAGATCAGAAGGACTCCGTCAGAAACCGAGACTTCGTAGGCCTCCCAACGGCTCTCGTCGGACCGGGTGCAGACAAGGACATCGCCTTTCCGAGGCTTTTTCCCTTGAACCAGAGATAGTTCCACTCCCGTAATCCGCCGCACGTCGGAGATCAGGTCCCGGGCGGCCAGGACGACATATTCCGGCTCCCCCTTGGCAACGACGACCCGCACTTTTTTCTCCGGAGCAACCAGGGAAAAAGACGCGGCAAAAGAGACTTCCTGGAACAAGAGCAGCAGGAGAACAACTGCAATGGAGAAAACCGACGTGAGATGCAAATATTTGACAGTCATTTATTTATAGAATATAGTGAATTCTAATTTGAAGTGCAACGCACTTCAAAAGTCAAATTTAAATAATTGTTTACAATATTCCAACGGAGTCCTGTACCCCAACGACTTACGAGGTCTGTGGTTCAGTT
>CADBPH010000270.1 GCA_902796455.1 uncultured Bacteroidia bacterium | reverse complement strand
TATGAGTACAGCGAAGCCGGACTCTATTGCATGCTGGGAACGGATGTCGCCTACAATGCCCGGCGCAACACAGACCGGCTTGGAAATCTGGTAACCCATTACGTCCCGACAGCCTCCATGGTCAAGAACATCTGGGAGAACCAGTACAAACTGATCAAGAATGCGAATACCATTTTCACCCGCGTCCAGGCATCCGCGCTCAGCGATTCCGAAAAGGAAGCGATTTTGGCCGAGGCTCGCTTCTTCAGGGCTTTTGCCTACCGGACGCTGGTCTATTATTTCGGCGGGGTGCCCATCAACCGGGAAGAAATCATTACGCCGAGGGCGGATTTTGTCAGGGATTCCAAAGAGGATGTCCTCAAATTCATGAAGGATGATTTCGAATTTGCGGGAGACCATCTGCCGGGCATCTCCGACGTTGCGGACGGAAAGGTTTCCAACCTTGTAGCAAAACATTATCTTGCAGAAACTTACATCTCCCTTGGAGATTATACTTCCGCCATCAAGTATGCCAGTGAGGTTATCAATGACCCCAACACGGCCTTGATGACGGAACGCTTCGGTTCGAGGGTTCAAGGTGTCCCCAACGGCGATGTGTACTTCGACCTGTTCCAGCGCAAGAACCAGAACCGGAAAGCGGCCGGCAATAAAGAAGCCCTCTGGGTGATCCAGATGGAGGAAGATGTCGTCGGCGGCTACACGGTAACGACCGGCAGCTATGTCTATCCCCTGGAACGGAATCACTGCCCCTGCACCTATCTCTGCACGGACCCGGAAGGAAAAACAGCGATGCTGGGCGGCAATGGCCGGTCTGACTTCAACAACGGCGGACGCGGTGTTTCCTTCATGAGGACAACCGACTGGCAACTGAACCAGAACTGGGGCAAAGACTTTGACACCGACATGAGGAACTCTGCGGTCAATATCGTCCGCACCGGTGTTTACGACGATCCCAAATCCAAGTACTACGGCATGTCCATCACGGATCCGGCTTCCCTGAGCAAGAATTACGCCGCCCAAAACTGGCGCTGGTATCCTTGGCTGACCAAGGCCTCCTGCCCCGGAGACCATCCGGACGCCCTCTATAAAGACAAAGCCCTCCAAACGCTCACCTCTGCTGCAGGCAGCACGTATTCAGATCAGTATATGCTGCGCCTGGCGGAAACATACCTGCTCCGCGCCGAGGCCTACATGTACAATAAAGAGTTGCAGAAAGCGGCGGATGACATCAACGTGGTCCGGCGCCGGGCACACGCAAGCGATGTTACTGCGTCCGAAGTCACGCTGGATTATATCCTGGATGAAAGAGCCCGGGAACTGACGCTGGAAGAAAGGCGGAAGCTGACCCTGTACCGTACCGGAAAGTTCGTCGAGCGCACAAGGAAATACAATGAGTATCAGGGCGGCCAGGTAGCCGACTACATGGCCCTGTTCCCGATTCCGTATTCCTTCATCGAGGCCAATACGGATGCCGTTATCGAGCAGAACCCCGGCTATAATAATTAATGATTATGAAGAGATTTACTCTGATTCTCCTTCTCTCCGTCCTCTCCCTCAGCCTGTCGGCCGAGTCCTTCACCCTGGTTTCTCCCCAGAAGAAGGGCCGGATCGTCATCGCCAAGGGAGAGCCGGAATTCATCACCCTGGCCGCCGGCGACCTCGCCCGTGACGTCAAGAAAATCACAGGGGCCGAACTCCAGATTGTCAAAGGGAAGAAGGCCAAGCCCGGGGATGTGCTGATCTGCACACAGGCCGATCCCGACCGCTGGGAATCGTACGACCTCTCCGTTTCGAAGGGAGTCCTCACCATCTCGGGAAGCGACGCCCGCGGGACGATGTTCGGCATCTATGAATTCACCGAGCGCTTCCTCGGGGTCGACCCGATGGCGTTCTGGAACGACACGCCGTATCCGAAAGCGGAGACCCTGGCCTGGGACGATGTCGCCTTCCACCAGGATCCGCCCAGTTTTAAATTCCGCGGCTGGTTCATCAACGACGAGGACCTGCTGACCGCCTGGAAAGAATCCAGCGGGAACCGGCGGCTGGATTATCCCTTCTATTCCACCGTCGTGAATACGGAGGTGATGGAACGGATTGCGGAGGCCCTCGTGCGGGCGCGGTACAACCTGATCATCCCCGCGAGTTTCATCAACATCGCCAACCCGCCGGAAGCGGCCCTGGTGGACATCTGCGCCAAGCGGGGAGTCTTCCTGTCCATGCACCACATCGAACCCATGGGCGTCAACGGATTTACTTTCCTGAATTACTGGAAGGACCGCGGCGAGGATGTGGCTTTCTCCTACTTCAGCAACCCGGAAAAGATGGTGGAAGTCTGGAGGGAGACCGCGAAGATCTGGGCGAAATATCCGAATGTGATCTGGCAGATCGGCCTCCGGGGCATTGCCGACCGGCCGATGTGGACAGCGGACCCGAACGTGCCCAAAAGCGACGAAGGACGCGGGAAACTGATTTCAGACGCCATTGCCAAACAGGTGGAGATCCTGGATGAAATCGGGGTCCCCAAGGAGAACCGCTACCTGAGCACCACCTTGTGGATGGAAGGGGCTGCTCTCAACCGGCAGGGCTACCTGACCTTCCCGAAAGACGTCATCATTGTCTTTGCGGACAACGGGCCCGGATGGAAGTGGACGCCGGATTTCTGGTCTGTCCCCCGCTCCGCCAACAACAAATACGGCGTGTATTACCACCATGCCCTAATCGGAGACGGACCGCACCTTGCACCGCTCACCCCCGCTACGAAGACCTACCAGATGATGAAAGACGCCGTCAAGATGAATTCCTCCGATTACGCGATCTTCAATGTCAGTGATATCCGGGAATTTACGTACAACATCGACGCGACGTCGAAGATGCTGTGGAACATGGACGCCTTCTCTCCCGAAGCGTGGACCCGGGACTGGATCACCAAGCACCTCACCCGGGATACCGACCAGTGGGAAAGAGCGTTCTCCATGTATTACAATGCGCTGCAGCAGCACCCGGTGGCAGGCATCCCCTTGTACCTTGACGGTTACATGAACGGGATCTGCCGCAGGGAAATGGCCAGCCTGGAAAAGGAACTGGCCGGCAAAGGAGATCCGGAAGCCCTCCGCGAGCCTTTCTCCAT
>CADBPH010000269.1 GCA_902796455.1 uncultured Bacteroidia bacterium | reverse complement strand
GAGCGGAAGGGGCCCGCGCCGACGGAACGGGGTCCCCGACAATCTCCGATTGGTGGGGTGTCGGAGGCGTGGGAAGGATAGCCCCGACAGGGGCGTACCGCTCCGCAGGTCCCGGGACGGTAGACGGGCGACGGAACGGCGAAAAGCCGGAAAGCCCCCGGACGGAAGACAGTGGCCCTGGTCAATAGAAACCGACCCCCCGGGACGGAAGACGGGCGGCGGAACGGCGAAAAGCCAGGAAGTCCCCGGGACGGAGGAAGTGGAACTTCTATTTCTGACGCATGAAAATCTGGACAGGACAGCCCAGGAGATCGAATTTGTCCCGGAGCTTGTTCTCCAGGAAACGCTTGTACGGATCCTTCACGTACTGCGGCAAATTACAGAAAAACGCAAACGAAGGGAACGACGTAGGAAGCTGCGTCACATACTTGATCTTCACATACTTCCCCTTCCATGCCGGCGGAGGATAATTCTCAATCTCCGGCAACATCGCCTCATTGAGCTGCGACGTCGACACCTTCCGGGAATAATTCGCATATACATGGGCGACCTCGTCCAGCACATCCATGATCCGCTGCCGCTTCAGCACGGAAGTGAAAATGATCGGGACATCATCAAAAGGAGCGATCCGCGCCCGGAGCGCCTTCTCATAATCCCGCATCGTATTGCTGTCCTTCGTGAAAGTATCCCACTTGTTGACCACCAGCACACAGCCCTTCCGGTTCCGCACAATCAGATTGAAAATGCTCATGTCCTGCGCCTCCATGCCCGTTGCCGCATCAATCATCAGCACGCAGACATCCGCATGCTCGATCGCACGGATCGAACGCATCACCGAATAAAACTCCAGGTCCTCGCCGACGCGGTTCTTGCGACGCATCCCGGCCGTATCGACCAGCATGAACTCATGCCCGAATTTATTGTAATACGACGATATCGCATCCCGCGTCGTACCGGCGACCGGAGTCACGATGTTGCGTTCCTCGCCCAACAGGGCGTTGGTCAGCGAAGACTTGCCGACATTCGGCTTTCCGACAATCGCCACATGCGGCAGGTCCTTCCGCTCCTCGGCATTCTCCTTTTCCTCCGGCAGCAAGCGGACAATCTCGTCCAGCAAATCCCCGGTCCCGCTGCCGTTCGCGGCGGAGATACTCCATACCTCGCCCAGTCCCAGCGAATAGAATTGATAGGTATCGAACACCTTCTCGCCGGAATCGACCTTATTGACGCACAGGACCACAGGCTTGCGGCTCCGCCGGAGCAAATCCGCGATTTCCGCATCGTAATCCGTCACGCCGGTGGCCGCTTCCACCATGAAAAGGACCAGATCGGCCTCCTCCACGGCGATGACCACCTGTTTCCGGATTTCTTCCTCGAACACATCGTCCGAGCCGGAAGACCATCCGCCGGTATCCACGACGGAGAATTCCGCGCCGCACCACTCACAGCGGCCGTAATGCCGGTCACGGGTGACGCCGGCCGTTTCGTCGACGATCGCCTGCCGCATGCCGACAAGGCGGTTGAATAGGGTGGATTTGCCGACATTCGGCCTTCCCACAATGGCTACCAATCCCATACTATTCTGTGCTTTGGCAAGATAGAACTTGCCTTGAATCAATTATTTCCGGAAGCCGGTGAACGCTTGCCTCCGCGGGTGCCGTACAAGGAACAACTGCTGCAGGACTCGGAATAGTCCCCCGAACAAGTCAAATCCCTGCTTTTTCCGCCCCGGGCTGCGGCAAGCCGTTCATCTTCCTCCTCTTTCATGCAGCGGATGCCCATCTTGCGCATATTCTCGTTCGAACCCACGTCAGACTGCGGGAACTCACCTCCCTTCCGGAAGAGGATGTTGAAACACATCCCGAAAACGCCGGCCCCGACCAGGACCACGGCCGCAAGAAGAACCTTCCACATATACTAATAGATAAACTCCGTACTGATCGGTGCGTAATGATACACCTTGTCGATGATGCGGGCAAACGCAGCGGCCATCGAAATGACCCGGATCTTGCTCGTATCCACCGAAGGATCCGCCCGCAGCGGAATGGTATCCGTCACAATCACCTCTTTCAGCGCAGAATTGTTGATGTTGTCATACGCCTTGCCCGAGAGGACCGGATGTGTCGCGCAGGCACGGACACTGGCCGCACCCTTGGACATCAGGACATCTGCGGCTTTGCAAAGCGTTCCGGCCGTATCGATCATATCGTCCACGATGACGATGTTCTTGCCTTCCACTTCCCCGATCGCGGTAATGGATGATACCACATTGGCCTTCTCGCGGGACTTGTGGCAGATCACGACCGGACAGCCCAGGAACTTGGCATACGTATTGGCGCGTTTCGCCCCGCCCATATCCGGCGCAGCGATGGACAGATTGTCCAGGCCCATGGACTGGATATACGGAAGGAACACATAACTGGCATAAATGTGATCCACCGGGATATCGAAGAAACCCTGGATCTGGTCGGCATGCAAGTCGCAGGTCATCACGCGGTCCGCACCCGCCGCCTTGAGCAGGTTCGCCACCAATTTGGCTCCGATCGGGACCCGCGGCTTATCCTTGCGGTCCTGCCGCGCCCAACCGAAGTAAGGCATCACGGCGATCACCTTGTCCGCCGACGCACGCTTGGCCGCATCGATCGTAAGAAGCAATTCCATCAGGTTCTCTGTCGGCGGATAAGTGGACTGGACGATAAAGACCGTCGCTCCCCGCACGCTTTCCGTGAAAGCCGGCTGGAATTCACCATCGCTGAACATCGTGACTTCGGACGCCCCCAGGTGAAGGGGAATGTCCCCGGAAGCCTTGCTCTTGTTCAACTCATCAACCACCTTGCATGCGAAGTCCCTGGACGCACGGCATGCAAATAGTTCCATTCTGTGTTCTTTCTGCATATCGTCAATAGTTTGCATTCTTTGCACCTACAACGACCTCAGGACGGAATCGATATACGAGAGAATCTCCTCCCGCCCGGTTCCGTTTAGTGAGGAACTGACAAAACAGGGAGGCAACGTCTCCCATTCCTGCAGCAACGTCTGCCGGTTCGCTTCCACCTGACGCTGCAGCGCAACGGGTCCCAACTTGTCGCCCTTCGTAAAAACAAGGGCTACCGGCACTCCTTCCCGGCCCATTTCGCGCAGGAAATCCAAGTCGATCTGCTGCATGTCATGGCGGGAGTCAATCAGCACGAACAGGAGCACCAACTCCTCCGAATGCGTCAGGTAATCGCTGATCACCCCGTGGAGCTGTTCCCGTTCGCGGGCAGGCATCTTGGCATAGCCGTATCCCGGCAAATCCACCAGATACCAGTTGTCGTTGATGAGGAAATGATTGACCAACTTGGTCTTGCCCGGAGTCGAGGAGGTCATGGCCAGCCGCCTCCGGCCGCAGAGCATGTTGATCAGGGAAGATTTTCCGACATTGGACCTTCCGATAAACGCGAATTCAGGCAGACGCCGGGCGGGTTTGCCGCTGACCGTTGTACTGCTCCCTGCGAATTTGGCATCGGAAATTTTCATGTCACCCTGTTTTGCAACGCAAAGATACGAAAAAATCCGGTATCGCCATCGATACCGGACCCTACATTCATTTTTATTTCCAGAAGCTTATTCCCGCCGTTCAATCTTCAACTGCTGGATCCTGTAACTGCCGTCCTTGAAACTGACGAAAATCGTCACATCGAAGATCTCCCCGCCGGCATTGAGCGTCCCGAGCGCATATTTCATATTGGAACGTCCGGCCGTGTGGGTTATGTTGAAAGAACGGGGGGTGTAAGAGTCGAAGAAGGACTTGACGATCTGGCGCGCCTGGTTGCGGGACGAATCACTCGTCGTGGAGAAAATCGAAATCTCCAGGTTGTCCGCGAACCACGCAGACAATCGCTCCGCATCTCCCATCCGGATATACTTGGCTATCGGGATGAATACATCATACCCGTCATTCTGCGCGCACACACTGGGACCGATGCCTAGGCAAAGCACCGCAAACAGATATCCAATGACCTTCTTCATTCAGGACGCATTGATTTGAATTAGCCGGATTTATTATTGCAAATACCGAGCCACGTTTATATCTTTGCGGGAAGCAACCGGGAAATCTTCATGAGAATCACCCTGCTGACTGTCGGCAAAACGGACATCGGATGGGTCCGCGAGGGGCTGGAAGTCTACACTTCCCGCCTGAAGCATTATATTCCGTTCAGTATCAACGAAATACCGCAGCTGAAAAATGCTTCTTCCCTGTCCCGGGAGCAGATCAAGGCCAAGGAGGGCGCACAGGTCCTTTCCAAAATCAAGCCGGCGGATGAGGTCATTTTGCTGGATGAACACGGAAGTGAGATGTCCTCGTCCGGGCTGGCGGTCCTCCTGGAAGAGAAACTCCGGCGCGGCAGAGACCTTGTCTTCGTCATCGGCGGGGCATACGGATTCAGCGACGAAGTGTACGCCCGGTCGGACGGGAAACTTTCCCTGTCGAAGATGACGTTCTCCCACCAGATGGTCAGAACGATTTTTGCAGAGCAGCTGTACCGGGCCTTCACGATTCTCCGCGGAGAGCCTTACCACCACGAATGACAACGTATCCGCGTTATGACCAGGAAGAAAGACAGTAGGACGCTGTGGCAGAAAACCAGGGACAATCTCTGGCTGCTGCTGGTATTGCTCGCCGTCCTGCT
>CADBPH010000268.1 GCA_902796455.1 uncultured Bacteroidia bacterium | reverse complement strand
TCGGGAACTTTGATCCTGTAGTCGGACAGTTTTTCGATATCCTGGAAAATCGTCTGGTCCGCCACGCTGTCCTTGTTCCAGATCAGGTACTGCTGACGCATGTAAATCGCAAGCTGGCGGATCATGGCCGTTTTGAGTTCACCGTCCGGCTCCGAAGCAATCAAGTCAATGATACTCTCGATGTTGCGGCCGTAATGGGTCGCTTTGACCGGCTTTTTCTTCAGCGGAATGGCCATGGGGGCGCTGGCGAGCTGTTCCGGGACAGGCACAGGATAGGGAGCATCCACATCCAGGTCGAAATCGGCCATGATGAACAAATGGTCCCACAGTTTCTGTTCCCAATTTTCCTCCATGTGCACCTGGGGATTGAGGATTTCCATCACTTTCACGACGGCACGGGCCTGCCGGGTACGGGCATCCCGGTCCTCAATGGCCTTGATCCGGTGTACCATTTTCAGGACATTCCGGCCATACTCCGGCATCCGGAGTTTCTCCCGCTCGGTATTGTATTCGCGGTCGGGAACCGCAACATTTTCTTCGATCATTTCCATCACAAATGCAATCCTTTTCACAAAAAACTTAACCTACAAAGGTAATAAAAATGTTTAACACATCAAACCTCCTCTATCCGTGGCGGTTCTTTTCCGTCCGGGTCCAGATACAAGAGTGCGCCGCAGGCGACAGCATGACCCATTTCCCGGTACAGTTGCATGTACTGGCGGACCTGATGCCGGTAAGACTCCTGCGGGGCCCCGAATTTATAGTCGATGACCACCACGCCTCCCGGAGTCTGCACCACCCGGTCCGGACGGCGGGTCTGCCCCGCGGCCGAAATCAGGGACACCTCGTTGCGGACGGCGGAACGCTCCGGGAACCAATCCCTTTCCTGCATGACGGATATGGCTTGCCGCAGCACAGGCTCCGCCGCCTCCCGCTGGGACGGCGTCAGCAGCCCTTCCCGCTGCGCCTGTACCAACACGGTCTCCAAATCTTCCGGTTCATACACCCGGGACAACAGGTCATGCAGCACAATGCCGCGCAACCGGTTGGACGGGCCTTCCTCCCGGAAAAACTCGACCGCATCCGTGCTGAATTTCAAACGGCCGCGCTCCCGGACATCCACGATTTCCCCCTCCGGAGACTCCCACTGCGGATTCAACGGATAGGAGGGATAATCCCCGCGCAGGACCGACGGGTGCCCTTTCTGATCCGCATCCGCGGAAAAGTCCGGCAGGCTGCCCCGGGTCCATTCCTCCCGCTCCGGTTCATCCTCACTCCCCTCCACCGATTCACGGGACAAGCCCAGCGAAGCGCCTTTCCGACAGAGAAAGGCATACAACACCTGAGACAAATCACCGTACGACAACTCTTTTTCCATTTCCTCACAAGCCGTGCGGAAAGATGCTGCAGGAAGGCCGGAAATGACATGCAGGCCCTTTTCCGCCCGTGTCAAGGCGACATAGAAGACATTCAAGTTGTCCACCGCCTGCAGAAGGCGCTCCTGCTCATACTCCGCAGAAAAAAGTGTCTGGGCCGAATCCGCCTGCAACACAACCGGGAACACCCCCTCGACTTTCCCTTCCAGTGCAGTTCCCGCCGTCTGCGGACGGCTCCACCGGGCCCCTTCCTTGAAGAGCCCGACCCGCTCCGGATACGGAAAGATGACATACGGATATTCCAGGCCCTTGGCTTTGTGCACCGTGATGACCCGGATGGCATTGGAATCCTGCGGAGAACTGATCTTGGGGTTGCGCCCCTCCCAGTCTTTCAGGAAGGCCGACAGGCTGTGTCCTCCCGCAGCGGTCCAATCCAGCACATAATCCATAAACGCCTGGATATAAGGTGTTTCTTCGCCGAAACCATCCGGCCGGCCGGCGCGCAGCCGGCGCAGCAGTTCCTCGCACAAATCCAACAGGGAGGTATACTGTCCCAGCGGACCGACTTCCAGGGAACGGGCCAGGAAACTGCCCACTTCATCTGCCGGGTTGTCCACATAACTGAGCAGGGAGACAACCTGGCGGACCGTCACCGAAGACTTCACGTCCAGCGAATCATCCGAGACGACGTCCCAGCCGTCTTCGTTCAGCCGCGCCGCAATCTGCGCGCCTGTCTTGTTGTCCCGCACCAGGACAGCAATCTGGCCGGGCGTAGCGTGTCCTTCCCCGCAAGCGAAGCGGACCGATTGCAGCACCTCATCCATCACCGACTCGGCCGGGCAGAAGGTACAGGTCACCTTGCCCTGCCCGGCCTCCCCGACGCGGGGACGCTGGACGGCATCGGCATAAATCCCGGCGATCCGGTCTTCTCCGAGGAAACGGTCGATCTCGGGAGCAGCGAATTGGAAGAAAGCATTGTTGAAAGTAACGATCTCCGGGAGACTCCGCCAGTTGTCCTGGAGCGGATCCGTATCATCCGCCCGGGGGAAATCCTCTTTCACCTTGCTGCCCAACAGATTCCAGTCACCGCCACGGAAACGGTAAATGCTCTGTTTGATATCGCCTACGATCAGGCTGTCCTGTCCGGAAGACTCGCTCTCCCGCAGCAGCGGCCGGAAATTCTCCCACTGGATCGTCGATGTATCCCGGAATTCGTCCAGCCGGAAATGCTCATACCGGACCCCCAGCTTTTCATAGACGAACGGGGCGTCGCTGCCCGCAATGATCCGGCCGAGCGCCAGGTTCGAATCGTCAATGCACAGGATGTTCTTTTCCTGCTGCAGCGTATTGAACTGGGCGAACAATTCCGTCGCGATGCCCATGTCATATAACTTGGACTGGATCAGGCCGGCGGTCAGGAAAGCCTTGTACGGCGTTTCGAACAAGGCGAAAAAGTCCGACAAGGGCCCTTCCAGACGCCCCTGAAGCAAAGGAAGATACTTCTTGGACTTGGCGGCGGAAAACCACAGGGACGGGTCCGGGGACAGGGTCAGCATCCGCTTCCCGGGCATGCGGACCGGCTTGCGCAAGGTCACGGAGCCATATTCTTCAATCATCAGCCCCATGAACTTGTAACTGGTTTCGTACGGGTTCACCCCGGCTTCCTCAAAGACATCGCTGATCCGCTTCACGGCAGCGTGTACGGCCTCGATGAAATCCTGCCGGACGCGCCGGCAGGCCTGCCGGGTCCGGGCCAGGCTTTCCTTGGAAAACACCGCCTCGGGGTCCAGGCCGTTTTCCTGCGCCACTTCCCGGAGCTGGTCGGACTTAAGATTCTCCGCCATCTCGTACAGCCCGGCTTCCAGATGGAATGTCCCTTGATTGTTCAACTGGTCCATCGCGCTGTCAGTCAGCCACTCCAGCATCGCCGAGCCGTCATCCTTCAACGCATCGAGCACCCGGTCGACGCTTTCATGGATCAGCGCCTTTTTATCCAGCTCGACCTGATAAGAGGCGAACTGTCCGATTTCCCGCGCAAAGGCCTTCAAGGTCTGCTGGAAGAACTTGTCAATTGTGCTGACCGAAAAGGCGCTGTAATCATGGAGGATATTGCCCAACGCATCCGCCGCCCAGGCGGAAATGGTCTCCTCGCTGCCGAACATCCGCTTGAAATCCTCCAGATAACCCGACGCGGAAGGATTCCGGGACAGGAGATCCAACTCTTTGAGAATCCGGCTCTTCATCTCGCCGGTCGCCTTGTTGGTAAACGTAACGGCCAGAATGTGCCGGTGGGCGTTCCGGTCTCCGGTCGCCTTCCGTGCTGCCAGCAACAGGGCAATATAGGTCTTGGCCAGCTGGAAGGTCTTGCCGGAACCGGCCGATGCTTTCAGAATCCGTATCATCTCCCGCAAATGTTCTTGAAATCACAATAACTGCACGTATGCAGGTCTTCTGTCCGCCGGAATGGGATTTCCGGGTCGGCCAGCTCCCGCAGGAGCCGGGAGAGTTCCTCTTTCATGCGCGTGCAGAATACCTCGCTCAGCGGAACTTCCTGCAATCCGGAGGTGAAAAGACGCCCGGCCGGGTAGACCACATTCAGGACAGACTGATCCCGGCAAACGGACATTTCCCGGACAAACATGTCGTACAGGAAGAGTTGCAGGGCAATCTTCGGACGTTTGTCATTTTTCGGCCCGAACAATTGCTGTACAATGCTTTCCGCATTGTCATCCCGGATGTTCGTGTCCCCGTCCTTGACCTGTCCGGTCTTGTAGTCGACCACGCGGATTTCCCCGGGCGCGAAACTGTCCAGCCGGTCGATATAGCCGACAAAACGGAAGCCCTCATGTTCCCAGAGACACTTCAACTCGAGGCCGAGGACGCGGAACCGGTCCGTCTGCCGGCTGGCCATCAGCTGCAGGTCGCTCTGCAAGGTTTTCAGCACATACTGGCAGATCACATTCTCAATCACGAGATTGCGGCCGGTCACCTCCACAGTGCGGAGTTCGGCCATGATCAGGGAACGCACCCGCGCCTTGATCATCTCCTTCTTCCCCAGCAACGACTGCAAATAAGCGGAAGTAATTTCCTGCAACGGGACCAGACGGCCGCTGCGGATGGCCTCCGCCACGCTTTTGCGGGACATGTCGAAACCCGGGTCCAAGGCCGGACCGCCCAGATACAGGGCCTGCATGGCGGCATGGAACACATTCCCCAGCATGCCGGCATCCAGGGACTCCGCCACCTCATCCTCGGTCCGCAGCCGGCAGATTGAATGATAATAAAACTTGGCGGGACAATACAGATAATTCTGCAGGGCCGTCGCCGAAAGGGTCACCTCCTCCAGTTTCCGGGCAAAATCCGCATCTTTCTGAATATCACCGGGAACGACGGGTTTCCCGGGCCGTGTACCGGCCACGAACCGCTCCAGCGGAATGCGGAAATGGTATTCCAGCTGGCCGATATACCGGCTCTCCTCTCCCGGACGCATCTTCTCCGTACGGGAGTCGCAAATCAGCCAGACGCGGGATGCGCGCTGGATCATCCGGTAAAAATAATAGGCCCAGACAGCATCCTGCACATCATAAGTCGGCAAAGAAAAACCACGCCGGACCTCGGGCGGGATGAATGACGGCGCCCGGTTACGACCCGGGAAGGTCCCTTCATTACAGGACAAGATCACCAGGTTGTCAAAATCCAGGGCACGGGTCTCCAACGGGCCCATGATCTGGAGTCCGCTCAAGGGTTCACCTTCATAAGGAACGGATTCTCCCAGCAATATTTGTTTTAAGAGGCGCAGATACGTCGCCGGAAGAACCGGCAATGTCTGCTGCCGGAGCAACGAGACGCAACGGAGATACCGGTATGCGAATTCCAGTTGGGGGGCCAGGTCCGGATTGTCCGAGATCGGACGGGCCAGACAGGTGACCAGGTCGGCCAGATATTCCCCGAACCGATCCGTCTGCGAAGCCGAGGCGTCTCCCCGGTCCAGGACAACCGGCCGGAAAACCTGTTCCAGCAGCGGATGCCCGGCAAAGCGGCCGGCTTCGATGTAATAACCGGATTCCTGGCGCAGCGCCGACAACAGCCGGGTCGCCTCCTCGTCCAACGACGCCCGGAAGACCGGTCCGGAAACCAGCGCCCATACATTCTTATGGTAGAAATACCACTTGCCGTCGCGGAGACGCATGTTCATCTGCAGGGCGGCAATTTCCGCCATCATGCCGCAGAAAGCGCTGTCTGACAGCGGATAGCCCATGGTTACATTGATGCTGGCGATCTCCTCCGGAATGGAATTCAGGAGCGGGGACAGCAACGATTCATCCGGCAGGACGACCGCACAGTCCGCCCCCTGCCCGTCCAGGCGCCCGACTTTCGACAAGATACCGGCCGTCTCTTCCCGGGCGATTTCCCGGAAGATCCCGTCCAATTGCTTGACTTGCCCGACCGCCGACGGAACATTGATGACCCGGAAACGCGTCTGCGGGAGCCCTTCCGGATCGAGGGGGAACGGTTGGGGGAAATCCCGGAGATTCTTTTCCATCAGCTGGGAAGAACGGTTCCGGGGATCGCGGATCATCGGGCTGGAATAGTCCCAGCAGCATTCCCCCAAACCCGCCTGGCAGATCTTCCCCAGGACCG
>CADBPH010000267.1 GCA_902796455.1 uncultured Bacteroidia bacterium | reverse complement strand
GTGATGTTGGCCCCGGCCGCCGGTTTTTACATGGATCCTTCCCGGGGACGGAATCAGGTCCGGATGGCCTATGTATTGAACCGGGAGGATCTCGCGAATGCCCTGAAGGTGCTCCGGCTGGCGTTGGAGGCGTATCCGGGTGCACGGGGGTAGGGCTTCCTTTGTGGTACATGTTTTGATGAAATGATGACAAAACGATAACATGATGAAAAAATTAGTTTTTGCTGTTTTCGCTGCGGCCATGCTGGCTTGCGGCGTACAGGCTTCCGCCCAGGTGATTGCCATCGGGGCCGGTTATTCCAATTCTGTCAACCGGACTTCTACGACCGGGGACATGAAAGCGGATTATTTCAACGGTTTCAATCTCGGCGTAACCTATGGTTTTCCCATTGCGCAAGGGGTTGAGTTGGTGCCGGGTATCCAGTATGAATATCTGATGAAGAACAAAAACTGGATTGTGATCAAGGAGAATGATACGGATCATTATCTGAATGTTCCGCTGCATTTCAAGCTGAACTTCGATGTCAATCCGACCATCCGGTTCTTCGTGCAGGCGGGTCCGACCTTCTCGGTGGGGCTGGCTTCTTCGTCCCGTTTCCAGCTGATCGGCAATACGGACCAGATGACGTATGACAACTATGCCGGCCAGATTACTTCTTCGACGGAAGGCCTGATTCCGGACAACCTGCGCCAGTGGCTGGCCAACGCTTCGCCGTACATGGGCAAGTTCGTGACGGGAGGATCTGAGTATCAGCGTTTCGACGTGCTGCTCGGCGGTGCTGTCGGAGTGGATTTCAGCAAGATGCTGCGCCTGAAGGTGGGCTATGATTTCGGCATGGTGAACCGCTTCTCGAATGAGTTCACGGATGCGACCCGCCACCGTCAGCGTTTCTATGCCGGTCTGGCATACCTCTTCTAGGTTCCGGCGCGGGGGCGTTCAGGGCTCCTGACATGCCCTGGCCGCGGCCGGGGCGTTCCTCTGACATTTTTGCAGGTCTGCTGCCCAATTTTCGGGTGGCAGACCTTTTGTATTTGAGTCGTTTTGCGTATATTTGTAAGTTCGAATCGAAAAAGAAAAAGTTACCTATATGGCATTTGTCGATGTAATCAAGAAAGTGTTCGGCTCGAAGGCCGACAGGGACATGAAGCAGGTCAAGCCTATTCTCGATAAGGTCTTGGCCGCTTATAATGAAATAGATAAACTCTCCAACGATGAACTGCGCGCCCATACGGAGGTGCTGAAGAAGCGGATCCGCGAGGTGGAAGCGCCTTTTGAAGAGCGCATTGCGCAGATCAAGGAAAAGCTCGAGGCGGATATTCCCGTCAAGGAGAAAGAGGCGCTGGCGACAGAGTCTGACAAGTTGGTGAAGGAGGAGGATGAGGCGATTGAGAAGATTCTCATGGAGGTGCTGCCCGAGGCGTTCGCGATCATGAAGAGTACGGCGCGGCGGTTCACCCAGAATCCGGTCGTGGAAGTGACGGCGACGGAGTTCGACAAGACCCTGAGCACGTCCCACGATTTCGTGCACATTGAGCACCGGGGCGGCGTCGACCTGAACGGAGAGGTCGCCGGGGGCAAGGATGTGGCTGTCTGGCAGAATCACTGGGAGGCCGGCGGCAATGAGGTGACCTGGGACATGATCCATTACGATGTCCAGCTGATCGGTGGTATCGTCCTGCACCAGGGAAAGATCGCGGAGATGGCGACGGGTGAGGGAAAGACCCTCGTGGCGACGCTTCCGGTTTTCCTCAATGCGTTGGCTGGCAAGGGTGTACATGTGGTTACGGTCAATGATTACCTCTCCAAGCGAGACTCGGAGTGGATGGGGCCGCTGTACATGTTCCATGGACTTTCGGTCGATTGTATCGACAAGCATGAGCCCAACAGCGAGGCGCGCAAGCGGGCGTATAACTGTGATATTACGTTCGGTACGAACAACGAGTTCGGCTTCGATTACCTGCGCGACAACATGGCGGTCAATGTGACGGACCTGGTCCAGCGCAAGCATCATTTCGCGATTGTGGATGAGGTGGACTCCGTCTTGATCGACGATGCCCGTACGCCGCTCATCATTTCCGGTCCGATGTCCAAGTCGTCGGATGATGCGCAGTTCATGGAGTATCGTCCGTATGTGGAGCGCCTGTATTCCCTGCAGCGCCAGTTTGTCAACCAGACGCTCAACGAGGCGAAGAAGGCGATTGCCGCCGGGGACGAGGCGGAGGGCGGAAAGCTCTTGCTCCGCTGCCACAAGGGATTGCCTAAGTATCAGCCGCTCATTAAGTTCCTGAGCGAGCCGGGAATGAAGCAGTTGCTCCAGAAAGCGGAGAATTTCTATATGCAGGACAATGAGCGGGAGATGCCGGTGGTTACGGATCCGCTGTATTTCGTGATCAGCGAGCAGCAGCATTCCGTGGACATGACCGACAAGGGACACGATTTGCTGGCGAGCAGCGTGTCGGATCCGGAGTTCTTCGTCTTGCCGGATGTGGGTAGCCAGATCGCTGAAATCCAGAAGGATGAGAGTCTTTCCGATCTCCAGAAGCAGGAGAAGAAGGATGCGCTGATGGAAGAGTTCTCGCTCAAGAGTGAGCGGGTCCATACGGTGATCCAGCTGCTGAAGGCGTATGCCATGTTCCAGAAGGATGTGGACTACATCATTGTGGACAACAAGGTGAAGATTGTGGATGAGCAGACGGGCCGTATCATGGAGGGACGTCGCTGGAGCGATGGCCTGCACCAGGCGGTCGAGGCGAAGGAGAATGTGGATGTCGAGGCGGCTACGCAGACGTTTGCGACGATCACCCTGCAGAATTACTTCAGGATGTACCACAAGCTGTCCGGTATGACCGGTACGGCGGAGACGGAAGCGGGTGAGTTCTGGTCGATCTACAAGCTGGATGTCGTGGTGATTCCGACCAACCGGCCGGTGATCCGCGATGACCAGGATGACTTGATTTACAAGACGAAGAAGGCGAAATACAATGCGGTGATCAACCGGATCGCCGAGCTGCGGGAGAAGGGCCGGCCGGTCCTGGTGGGTACGACGGATGTGGAGACTTCCGAGCTCCTGAGCCGGTTGCTGACGATCCGCGGGATCAAGCATAATGTCTTGAATGCCAAGCAGCATGCACGTGAGGCCGAGATTGTCGCCCAGGCAGGCCAGTCTTCGACTGTGACCATTGCGACGAACATGGCGGGCCGTGGTACGGATATCAAGCTGTCGCCGGAGGTCCGTGCGGCGGGCGGTCTGGCCATTATCGGTACGGAACGCCATGACAGCCGCCGGGTGGACCGTCAGTTGCGCGGCCGTGCGGGACGTCAGGGGGACCCGGGTTCTTCCACGTTCTATATTTCCCTGGAGGATAAGTTGATGCGTTTGTTCGGGTCGGAGAAGATTGCTTCGGTGGTCGACCGGCTCGGGATGACGGAGGAGGATGCGCTGGAGAGTTCGATGCTCTCGAGCAGCATCGAGAAGGCGCAGCGCAAGGT
>CADBPH010000266.1 GCA_902796455.1 uncultured Bacteroidia bacterium | reverse complement strand
TTAAACCCTGAATGACATGAAAAGAATACTCGTAACCGCAGCTGCCTGCCTGCTTCTGGCCGCAGGTGCCTCCGCACAAGGACTGGGCGATTTGCTCAAGAGTGCCGCCCAAGTGGTCTATTCTTATTCCAGCAACAAAAACGCGGTCAGCCTGCCCGGAAACTGGACTTATACCGGCTCCGCGATCTCCCTGGGAAGCGACAATACCCTGTCCAACCTGGCCGGAAATGCCGTTTCTGCCGGTGCGGAGTCCAAGGTGGACAATTACCTGACCAAGTTCGGCATCAAGGCCGGCGCCCTCAAATTCACCTTCAATGAGGACCTGACCTTCACCTGCACGGCCCTCGGCGTTCCGGTAAACGGAACCTGGCGGACCAGCGACGACAACAAGACCGTTACGCTCAAGTTCGGCAAAACCCTGAAATTCCTCTCGATGACCGGCACGCTCGAAAACACCCTGGAAGGCTGCCAGATGCTGTTCGAAGGCAACCGCTTCCTTTCCTTCATCAAGACCATCATGACATATGTCGGAAAGCAGAACAGCACGGTCGGCGCCGTCAGTTCCCTCGCCGGCAATTATGACAAGATGAAAATCGGGTTCAAGCTGAAGAAAAGCTGACCCTGATACCGTCTTGTAACAGGTTGATTATTAACATGTTGCGCCGAGCGATAGATTTTCGCCCGGCGCAACATGTTTAATCCACTGCAGTTCAACAACTTACAAATCTCCCGCGATAGGTTTTTCCGGCCCGTTTTTTTGGTTTTCCGGGGGCACACGCCCTATTTTTGCATCGGAACCCCAAAAACACAAGATCATGGAAACGAGAAAAACCCCACGGGCCAACCTTGAAAACAAGCGGCTCCTTTTCGGAGAAATCGGCCTGGTCGCCGCCCTCCTGCTCCTCTTTGGAGCGATGGAATCCCGGTCGAGAGAAATCAATGTCTCCACCCTGGAAGGAAATACGACCCCCGACATCATCGAGGACATCATCCCGATCACCCAGGAGGTTCCCCCGGAACCGTCCGCCCCGAAAATCCCGGTCCTTTCCGACGTGATTGAAGTCGTCGAAGACGATATCAAAGTAGACGACAACTTGTTCCAGAACCTGGAAGATGCCTCTGACATGGGCGTGGAAATCATGGATTACGTCGAAGACGTACAGGAAGAAACCGTGGCGGAAGAGGAGATCCCTTTCGTCCTGGTCGAAGTCAAACCGACGTTCCAGGGCGGGGATGCCAACGCCTTCTCCCGCTGGGTGAACCAGCACCTCTCCTATCCGGATATTGCCAAGGAAAATGGCGTGCAAGGACGTGTCCTGCTTCAGTTTACGGTCGGAACAGACGGTTCGGTATCTGCCGTGAAGGTCTTGCGGGGCATCGATTCCTCGCTCGACCAAGAGGCCGTCCGCGTGGTCTCCGCCTCCCCGAAATGGACACCCGGCCGCCAGCGGGACCGGGCTGTCAAGGTCACCTATACTTTCCCTGTTTTCTTCCAGCTCAGATAACAACGCCATACGGTTGCGGGCGTTTCCCGCAGGTGCCGCCCCGGCAATTCGGTTTGCTGCCAGGGGCGGCATCGCCTTGTAATCCTGCGAGAATAATCGTATCTTTGGTAATCAGGATCCTGTAAACCCCATCAATTATGGATAGAAGAGACTTTCTGAAAACCTCCTCGCTGGCGGCCGCTGCCGCCCTCCTGGACTGGCAGGATGCCCTGGCTGCGGGCCGGCGGTCCGCTGCTGTGGGCAAACCGCTCAAAGCATGGAAACCGGGTGAGTTCCAAGTGCATTTCATCTATACCGGTGTTGCCGAATCGATGTTTCTGATCTTCCCGGACGGGACATCGATGCTCCTGGACTGCGGAGATCACGATGCCCTCAGCCGGGGGGAGAAAGCCGTTCCCGTCCTGCCGCATGCCGGCAAACATGCCGGAGAATGGATCGCCCGCTATGTCGAGCGCGTCAATCCGGCCGGGAAACACGTGGATTACATGATGCTGTCCCACTATCACAGCGACCATGGCGGCAGCGAGAAATTCTACGCCGGGAAGGTACAGCGCGGCGGCGGGGACTATTTCCTCAGCGGATTCTCCCAAGTGGCTGAATTCCTGGATTTTGACAAAGCCATCGACCGCTGCTGGCCGACCTATGACGACCCGATTCCCCTGCTGGACGACGGAGCCATGCAGCTCACCCACATGCGCAAATTCTACGACTACATGTCCCGGGAACGGGGCATGAAGCTGGAGAAATTCCGCCTGGGCGCCACCGACCAGATCATTCCCCTCAAGGCCGCCTGCCCTGGATTTTCCGTCCGGAATATCAGCGCAAACGGACGCCTTGCCTACCCCGACGGGGCCATCCGTGACCTGTACGCAGAACGGAAGAAAAACGCACCAACGCGCCTCAACGAAAACGGCATGAGTCTCGGCATGGTCTTCAGCTACGGACCCTTCCGTTTCTATACGGCCGGTGATTTCTCGGACAAATGGAAACTGGCGGACGGTTCCACTTTCCAAATCGAAGATGCCATGGCGGAGGTCTGCGGGCACGCCGACGTGGCGAAACTCAACCACCACGGGCACTATTCCATGCCCGAAAAACTGGTTTCCGCCCTGCAGGCCCGCGTCTGGGTCAGCTGCGTCTGGGACCAGCTCCACAATGTCGCCCCGGTCCTGGAACGGCTTTCCGACCGGAACCTGTATCCGGGCGACCGCATCGTGTGCCCGGGCATCTATCCGGCCCGCCGCCGCGCAGAAGACGCCGGACAGGCTTTCGTAAGCGATATCCGGCGGGAATCCTATGAGGGCAGCCACCTTGTGCTCACCGTCCCGAAAGGCGGCAAGCGTTACTCGATCACCTACCTGTCGGCCGCGGATGAATCCATGGAAGTCAAAAGCGTCCTGGACTTCAAGACGGCCGTCAAAGCCTGATCCTGCATATATGGACAGAAGAGATTTTCTGAAGACTTCCGCACTGGCCGCTGCGGCCGCCCTGCTGGACTGGGAAGACGCCCTGGCGGCAGGCCGGCGCTCCGCTGCGGTCGGGAAACCGCTCAAGCCCTGGAAGAAAGGGGAATTCCAAGTGCATTTCATCTATACCGGCGTCGCCGAGTCCCTGTTTCTGATTTTCCCGGACGGGACGTCGATGTTGCTGGATTGCGGTGACCTCAACGCCCTCGCCCGGGGAGAGAAAGCCGTCCCTGTCCTGCCGCATCCCGGCAAACTCGCCTCAGAGTGGATCGCCCGCTATGTCGAGCGGGTCAACCCGGCCGGGAAACACGTGGATTACATGATGTTGTCCCACTATCACTGCGACCATGGAGGGACTGAGAAATTCCATGCCGGAAAACTGCAGCGCGGAGGCGGCGACTATTTCCTCAGCGGTTTTTCCCATGCCGCCGAATTCCTGGATTTCGACAAGGCCATCGACCGCTGCTGGCCGACCTACGACGACCCGATTCCCCTGCTGGACGACAGCACGATGTTGCTCACCCACATGCGCAAATTCTACGACTACATGTCCAAGGAACGCGGCATGTCCATCGAGAAATTCCGCCTGGGCGCCACCGACCAGATCATCCCCCTCAAGGGTGCCTGCCCGGGCTTTTCCGTCCGGAACATTTGCGCCAACGGGCGCATCGCCTACCCCGACGGATCCATCCGCGACCTGTATGCCGAACGGAAAAAGAGCCACCCCGAGCGCCTCAACGAAAACGGCATGAGTCTCGGCATGGTCTTCAGCTACGGACCCTTCCGCTTTTACACGGCCGGGGATTTCTCGGACAACTGGCAATTGGAGGACGGCTCCATCTTCCAGATCGAGGATGCCATGGCGGAGGTCTGCGGACCCGCCGATGTGGCCAAGATCAACCATCACGGATGCTTCTCCATGCCCGAAAAACTGGTTTCCGCCCTGCAGTCCCGTGTCTGGGTCAGCTGCGTCTGGAGCCAGAGCCACAATGCCGCTCCGACCCTGGCGCGGCTCTCCGACCGGAACCTGTATCCCGGCGACCGCATCGTGTGCCCGGGGGTCTTCCCGGCCCGGCGCCGCGAGAAAGACGGCAAGCGCTCCTTCATGAGCGACATCCGGCGGGAATCCTATGAGGGCAGCCACCTTGTGCTCACCGTCCCGAAAGGCGGGAAACGCTACTCGATTACCTAC
>CADBPH010000265.1 GCA_902796455.1 uncultured Bacteroidia bacterium | reverse complement strand
GTGTCCTGGACCGCTTCCCCGGCATTGTGGTCGTGGATGAGGCCTATGTAGACTTTTCCGCAAAGGGGAGCCTTGTTCCGCAGGTGACCCGGCGCAGCAATTTAATTGTCTTGCAGACGCTTTCGAAGGCCTGGGGCATGGCGGGCCTCCGCCTGGGAATGGCTTTTTCCAGTGCGGAAATCGTCCGTTACCTCTCGATGGTGAAGTATCCGTATAATATCAGCCGGGCGGTCATGGAAAAGGTGACGGCCCTGCTCCGGGAGCCGGTCGCAGACCGGGTTGCCACGATCGTGGCGGAGCGGGACCGGCTTGCCGCCCTCCTGGTGGATTTCCCCGGCGTGGAGAAGGTGTATCCCAGCGATGCGAACTTCCTGCTCGTCAAGACATCCGATGCGGATGCACTGTATGAATACCTGCTTTCCCAGGGGATTATCGTGCGCAACCGTACCCGCGTGCCGGGATGCGCTGGCTGCCTGCGGCTGACCGTGGGATTGCCCGAAGAGAACCGGCGGTTGGAGGAAGCGCTCGCCGAATGGACAAATCAATGATGCGATATGGAAGAGAAACGCAAAGCCATTTTTGTCGACCGGGACGGGACCATCCTGGCCGAACCTGCGGATGAGCAGATTGATGCGCTGGAGAAATTCGTTTTCGTCCCCGGGGCGATTTCGGGTCTTCGCGCCTTGACGGGCCTGGGCTATGAATTGGTGCTGGCCTCGAACCAGGACGGCCTCGGGACGCCCGCATTCCCCCAGGAGGACTTCCAGCCGCTGCAGGACTTGATGCTCCGGACACTGGCCGGAGAGGGTGTCGTTTTCGATGACATTCTGATAGACAGGAGTTCCCCTTCTGACAACGCACCGACACGCAAGCCGCGGACCGGGATGTTCACCCGCTATCTTTCCGGGGAATATGACCTGGCCTCCTGCTATGTGATCGGGGACCGGGAAACCGACATGCAACTGGCGGAGAACCTGGGAGCCAAGGGCTTGCGGCTGGGACCGGACAGGGGGTGGAAAGAGATTGCGGAGCTGATCCGCGCCGCCGACCGCCGGGTCTGCGCCAAGCGCAAGACCCGTGAGACGGAGATTTCCCTGGTTTTGGATTTGGATGGACGGGGACCGTCGGATATTGATACGGGGCTGAAATTTTTCGACCACATGCTCAGCCAGTTGCCGCATCACGGCGGGGTCTCGCTGCAGCTGCGCTGCCAGGGAGATTTGGAAGTGGATGAACACCATACGATGGAAGATGTCGCCATCGTGCTCGGCGAAGCCTTTGCCCGCGCTCTTTCGGACAAGCGGGGACTGGAGCGGTATGGGTTCGCACTTCCGATGGACGAGTGCAAGGCCTTGGTCCTGATTGATTTCGGGGGGCGGGCCGACTTCGTCTGGAAGGTGGCGTTCACCCGGGAATATGTCGGTGACACGCCCACGGAGATGTTCAAGCACTTTTTCAAGTCCTTCTGCGTGGCTGCCCGCTGCAACCTGCGCATCGAGGCGGAGGGCGAGAACAATCACCACCTGGCCGAAGCCGTTTTCAAAGCGTTTGCCCGGGCCATCCGGCAGGCCGTGCGGCGCAATGTATTCAGTGACGAGATCCCTTCCTCAAAAGGAATGTTATAACCGATGGTTGCGATTATTGATTATGGAATGGGGAACCTCCGTTCCCTCGAAAACGCCCTGGATCGACTGGGGGCGCAGTATGTAGTTACATCCGACCTGGAGGAAATCCTCCGCGCGGAGCGGGTCATCCTGCCGGGCGTCGGCAATGCCGGCGGGGCCATGCGGAACTTGCGGGAAAAGGGGCTGGCTGACTGGATTCCGAGCCTGCGGCGCCCGGTGCTGGGGATCTGCGTAGGCATGCAGGTTCTCTGCCGGGACAGCGAGGAAACCCTGGACGGGAACCCGGGGACAACCCCGTGTCTGGGTGTTTTCGACGCCCATGTCCGCCGCTTCCCCGCGGAGCCCGGGCTGAAAGTGCCGCACATGGGCTGGAATGACCTGGGGAACCTGGACGGAAAATTATTCACGGGGCTGGAGAAAGGGCCATACGTGTATTTCGTGCATTCGTATTATGCCGGGACAGGGCCGGATACGGTGGCGACCTGCCGGTACGGCGGGGTCCTGCTGAGCGCCGCCCTGCGGTATGAGAATTTTTACGGGACCCAGTTCCATCCCGAGAAGTCGGGGGATGTCGGAGAGGCTATTCTTAAGAATTTCATGAAGTTATGATAGAGGTTATCCCCGCTGTCGATATCATTGACGGCCGCTGTGTGCGGCTGTCGCAGGGAGATTATGCCCGCCGGACGGTCTATCGGACAGATCCGGTGGAACAAGCCCGCCGGTATGCCGGATGCGGGATCCGGCGGATGCATCTGGTCGACCTGGACGGGGCCAAAGCCGCGGCACCTTGCAATCTCCGTGTCCTGGAGCGGATTGCGGAACTGGATCTCTTGCAGATCGAATGGGGCGGCGGAATCAAGACGGATGCCGCGTTGCAGTCCGTCTGGGACGCCGGGGCGGACTGGGCCATCATCGGCAGCATCGCCGTGAAGGAGCCTTCCCGGATGACACAGTGGCTGGCCCGCTGGGGAGACCGGATCATCCTGGGGGCGGATACGCGTGGAGGAAAAGTAGCCGTAAACGGCTGGCTGGAAGACAGTTTGGTGGATGTTGAGACCCTGATCGGGCAATTTGTGCCCTGCGGCCTGAAGACCGTCATCTGCACCGATATCGCCCGGGACGGCATGTTGACGGGCCCTTCCTGGGATCTGTACACCCGGCTGAAGGCGGCATTCCCGGGAGTCGCCGTCGTTGTCAGCGGCGGGGTCGCTTCCATTCAGGATGTCTCCACTGCCCGGGGGAAAGGACTGGACGGCATCATCATCGGGAAGGCCATCTATGAAGGAAAAATCACATTGGAGGAAATCGCATCATGCTTGCAAAACGGATAATCCCTTGTCTGGATGTCAAGGACGGGAAGGTTGTCAAGGGAATCAACTTCCTGGGACTCAAAGAAGTCGGTGATGCGGTGGAACTGGGACGCCGCTACGCGGAACAGGGTGCGGACGAATTGGTGTATCTGGACATCAGTGCGACCCGGGAAGGGCGCGGCACTTTTGTGTCCCTGGTACGGAAAGTAGCGGAAACCCTCAATATCCCGTTCACCGTGGGCGGGGGCATCTCCTCGCTGGAGGCCGCTGCGGCCTTGCTGGATGAGGGTGCGGACAAGATAACGATCAACAGTGCGGCCATTGCCCGGCCGGAGCTGATCGGGGAGATTGCGACGCGCTTCGGGAGCCAGTTTGTGGTCGTCGCCATCGATGCCCGGCAGTGTGCGGACGGCCTCTGGCGGGCGACGACCCACGGGGGAACCCGGGAAACGTCGAAGGAACTGTTTTCCTGGGCCCGGGAGGCACAGGAGCGGGGGGCCGGCGAGATTCTCTTTACGTCGATGGACCATGACGGCACGGCCGGCGGGTATCCGTGCGGGGTGTACGCGGCCCTGAATGGGCAGTTGTCGATTCCGGTGATCGCTTCGGGCGGGGCCGGGAGTGTGGCGGATATTGCGGCGGTCCTGACGGAAGGAAAGGCGGATGCGGCCCTGGCCGCCAGCATCTTCCATTATGGACAGTATACGGTCGGCCAGGTCAAGTCAGAATTGGCAAGGCAAGGAATAGCGGTAAGATTATGATACAGTTTGATGATTTCAACCTCGGCAAGACCGGGGACGGACTGCTTCCGGTCATCGTGCAGGATGCGGTTACACTGAAGGTGCTGATGCTCGGTTACATGAACCGGGAGGCATTCGATAAGACGGTGCAGGAGGGGCGGGTCACCTTCTTCTCCCGCACACGCGGACAGTTGTGGACGAAAGGGGAGACAAGCGGGAACTACTTGTATGTCAAGGAAATGTTTGTCGATTGCGACAGCGATACCCTCCTGATAAAGGCCCTGCCGGCAGGACCGGTATGCCACCGGGGGACGACGGCCTGTTTCGACACGCCGGATGAGGAAGGTTTCATCCGTACGCTGTCGGAGGTCATCCGGGGCCGGCATGCGGAGATGCCGGACGGTTCCTATACGACCAAGCTGTTTGTCAAGGGGGTCAAGGCCATTGCCAAAAAGGTCGGCGAGGAAACGACGGAAAGCATTATCGAAGCGGTGGACGGCAACCGGAGCCGATTTGTGTATGAAACGGCGGACCTGATTTATCACTATCTGGTCCTGCTGGAGCAGATGGGATGTTCCATTTCGGATCTCGAAAAAGAACTGGCGCTCCGGCACCGGTAGGGGCGCTTATTTGCACAGCATGATGTCGAGGATCATCCGGTCGGCCGCTTTCATGCCGACGGATCCGATGGCGCCGAGGTTCCGGATGGTTTTTTCCACGTCGTCCTCTATGATGCCGTCCGTGGAGGGGATGCAAATCCCGCGCAGGGCGAGCACGGCGGACTGGACGGCGCAGGACACGCCCGATGCCACCTTCATGGCGCAGCCGACCTTCGCCCCGTCGCAGACCATGCCGGTGATGTTCCCGGCCATGTTCTTGATGGCGGAGCAAAGCTGTTCATAGCTCCCGCCCTGCAGGTAGACGATGCCGCAGGCGGAGCCGGTCGAGGCGACGACGCAGCCGCACAGGGCGGACAGTTTCCCGAGGAAATGCTTGATGTGGATGGCGACGAGGTTGCTCAGGATCAGGGCCCGGGCCAGCTTTTCGTCGTCAATCCCGTATTTGAGGGCATAGGCGATGACCGGCATGCTGACGGTGATGCCCTGGTTGCCGCTGCCGCTGTTCGACATGGCGGGCAGGGTACAGCCGGCCATCCGGGCGTCGGAAGCAGCGGCCGTCAGGCCCATGGCATAGCTCATGAAGTCGTCTCCGAACACTTCCTGCTGGTTCTCCCGGATGGTTTTTCCGACCTGCAAGCCGTAATCCCCCTTCAATCCTTCCTGGGCGAGGGCCAGGTTCAACTTCTTGTCATCCAGGATAAAAGCGATATCGTTATATGGCGCGGCGCAGGCGAAATCATAGATTTCCCGGACCGTGAGACCATCCTGGTCCGCCTTCCGTTCGACAGCCGCAGCCCCGGATTCGGAACTCATCAGGATCTTGTCGGCGAAACTGGTCTCTACGATCCGGTCGTGGTCGTCCTCGATGACGGCATAGGCATGCGGGTCGACTTCGGCGCTGGCCTGCGTCTGCCCGTCGATGGATACGGTCGCCTTGACATAGAGGAGCCGTTCCGTTCCGGCCACCCGGATCTGTACTTTTTTCCGGGCGACCAGCTCCCGGGCGCGTCCTACGGCTTTGTCGGAAAGCCCCGAGAGCACTTCCAGGCCGCGTGCGGAATCCCCGCAGACAGCACCGAGTGCAGCCGCAATCGGCAGGCCCACCATGCCGGTCCCCGGAATGCCGACGCCCATTCCGTTTTTGAGGATATTCCCGCTGACGGCAACGTCAATATGGAAAGGCGCCTCCAACCGCCACCCTTCCGGGCAGATGCCGGGGCAGTTTTCCATGATGATTTCCACGGCTTTGGCTACGGCCAGGGAAACCGCGATCGGTTCGGTGCATCCCAGCGCGGGTTTCACCTCGCGGTGCAGGATGGAGAGGATTTCTTCCCTGCGTTTCCGGCTGATGGGATCTTTGGGGGTGTTCATCTTTGTTATTTCAACGAAGCAATCACTTCCCGGTTGGCGGCGGCGACCCGGGCGGGATCCAGTTTGTCGACAGCCCTGTCGTAGGTCATGAAACCGTTCAGTTCACGCTCCACGTCGGTCGTCTGGGTGTAAACCGCGGCCGAACAGCCTTCTTTTACGATCGGAAGCAGCATCTTGGCATATTCCTCATATTGGGCCGTGGCTGCTTCGCTGTTCTCTTTGAGGCCGCCGTATCCCCAGTTCTTTTCGCTGACGATCCAGTTATGTCCTTCCAGCGACAGGCCGATTCCGCCGTATTCGCCCAGCACGTTCACCAGGGCTTCGTCCCAGATGCGCATCTTGGGCTCGGGGTAATGGTGGCTGTCCAGGATATCGCCGACTCCGCCGCTGATCCAGTTTCCGCCGGAGGCCATGTTGATCAGGCGGCTGCCGTCCCATTCGCGGGTGAGGTCAACGACATGCTTTGTGTCGAACTGTCCCCAGGCTTCATTGAAGGGAACCCAAACCACAATGCAGGGATATTTGTCGTGCTGGTCGATGATTTCTTTCCATTCCGCCAGGAAGTTTTCACGGGCTTCCGGGGAGAGTTGGTCGCTGTTGCCGGCATCGTATACGTCGGCTCCCTGTGCCCACCAGTCGTTTTTCTTGTACCGGGCCGAGCAGGGCATATCCTGCCAGACAAGCATGCCGAGCCGGTCGCAGTGGTAGAACCAGCGGTCCGGTTCGACCTTGATATGCTTGCGGAGCATGTTGAATCCATAATCGAGCGTCCGGTCCAGGTCATACTTGAGCGCTTCGTCGGTCGGTGCGGTATACAGTCCGTCCGGCCACCAGCCCTGGTCGAGCGGGCCGTATTGGAAGAGGACCTTATTGTTGAGGGCCATGCGTTTGTG
>CADBPH010000264.1 GCA_902796455.1 uncultured Bacteroidia bacterium | reverse complement strand
GACAAGATGATCGCTGCCGGTTTCGATATCAAACCGACGCAGAGTGCGATCTGCGCCGTGATGCTGTACGACGCGCCGCTCTCCCAGAAGTTCGCCGCTGCCATGGCGGAAGAGGGCATCTTCGTGACAGGCTTCTATTATCCGGTCGTTCCGAAGGGCCAGGCCCGCATCCGGGTCCAGCTTTCCGCCGCGCACAAGAAAGAGCATCTGGACAAGGCGATCGCCGCATTTATCAAAGTCGGCCGTAACCTGGGAGTCATCGGCTGATTCCCCGCAGCCTGATACGACGAAGGCCTGGGCACATAGCCCAGGCCTTTTCTGTATTATAATGCAATCGATTATACGTCAATCAGATTCTTGTATGCCGGACGATACTCGTAATGCAAGAGTTTGGTCGCCTCTTTATCGTTGTTCATGAATTTCTGGACGATCGGATTCCATACGATCGGACGGCCCAGTTCCATGGCGATAATACCCAGGTTGCAGACGGTGCAGGAAGAGTGCCCGATTTCCACGGTGACGTTCGGATCGTTCCGGGAACGGATGGCCTCGATGAAGCGGCGGTGGTGTCCGACCTTGGTCTCGTACGGAACACTGTCGTCGGCTGCTTTCTTCTTCAACTCGAACTTCGGATCACTTGCCGTCAGCTTGCCGCGCTTGACCTGGATCCAGCCGTTTTCGCCGTAAATCTGCAGGCCGCGGTCTTTGCCGTGATACTCTTGTTCGGTGACGATCACACCGTTATCATATTTGTAAGTGAGGTGGTCATAGAAATTGTATCCCGGAGGGATAATCTCGACAGGGCCGCTGCCGTCTTTGCCGAGTGCCCACTGGGCGATATCGAACATGTGCGCACCCCAGTCGGTCATCAGGCCGCCGCCGGTGACTTTATACCAGCGCCAGGCGCCCCAAAGCTGCTCGTCCTTTTCCGGAGTGATGATCGGGTCGAGGTCGGAGTGATACCAGACGGAAGTCGGGAGCGGGCCGAGCCATTTGTCCCAGTTCAGGCCGGCAGGAACCTCCATGTGCGGAAGCGGGTTGGGAACCGGAGCGGCGGTATAAGGATTTGCCTCATTGCGGCCGCAGCATACTTTGATGTGCTGGATCTTGCCGAGTTCTCCTTCGCGGCAGAGCGTGGCGGCATGGGTGAACTCCTCGCTGGAACGCTGCTGGCTTCCCACCTGCAGGATCCGGTTGTATTTCCGTACGGCTTTGACCAGCTGCTGTCCTTCATAAATCGTAAGGGTCAGCGGTTTCTCCAGATAAATGTCCTTTCCGGCTTTGCAGGCGGCGATGGCGATGATGGCGTGCTGGTGGTCCGGCGTAGCGATAACGACTGCGTCAATGTCCGGACGGGCGAGCAGGTCCTGATAGTCCTCGTAGACATCCACCTTCACTTTCTTGACACCTTTCTGGGTGTAGTGATCCGTCACGCGCTTGACGAAGCGGTCGCGTTTGATGTCATAGACATCGCAACCGGCAACGACCTGGACGTCGTCCATGTTGATGAAACCTCTCAGCAAGTTCATGGCTTGCTGGCCCAGTCCGATAAAGCCGAGCGTAATCTTGTCATTCGCCTTGTCGGTTTTTTTCTTGGCCGCGGCAGGGGTAGCGGCAGACAGGATGCTGCCGGGAATCATCGCACCGGCTGCGCCAAGTGCTGAAACTTTGAGAAAATCTCTTCTTTCCATAAATATATAAGGTTTAAGGGTTATTGTTCAGTGTATAGTGATATGAGGTTCAGGATGACCTGGGAGGCCTTTTCCATGCTTTCCAGCGAAATGTACTCCATTTTTCCGTGGAAGTTCAGCCCTCCCGCGAAAATATTGGGGCACGGCAGTCCCATGAAGGACAGGTTCGCTCCGTCGGTGCCCCCGCGGATGGGCTGGATCTTTGCCTTGATACCAGCCATCTCCATGGCCTTCACCGCTTTCTCGACGATGTGGTAATGCGGCTCCACCTGCCCGCGCATGTTGTAGTACTGGTCCTTCAGGGTCAGGACGGCCGTCCCTTCGCCATATTTGACGTTGATAAACCGGCACACTTGCTCCATGACCTGCTTTTTCTGCGTGAATTTGGCATGGTCATGGTCCCGGATGATGTATGCGATATCTGCTTGCTCCACGGTTCCGTTGAAGCCGATGATGTGGAAGAACCCTTCATAGCCTTCGGTATACTCCGGACGTTGCTCCACGGGGAGAAGTCCGTTCAGTTCGGAGGCAATCAGGATGGCATTCTTCATCTTTCCTTTGGCATTGCCCGGATGGACATTGCGGCCCTGGATGTGGATGCGGGCCGAAGCGGCATTGAAATTTTCGAACTCCAGCTCTCCGATTTCCCCGCCGTCCATCGTATAGGCGTAGTCCGCCCCGAATTTCTGCACATCGAATTTGACGACTCCGCGGCCGATTTCCTCGTCGGGCGTAAAGCCGATCTTAATCTCACCATGCTTGCATTCAGGATGTTCCATGATGTATTGGACCGCATGCATGATTTCCGCGACACCGGCCTTGTCGTCCGCTCCCAGCAGGGTGGTCCCGTCGGTGGTGATGAGGGTCTGTCCCAGGAAATGGAGCAGTTCCGGGAATTCGGCAGGTTTCAGGGCGAGGCCTTCGACTCCTTTCAAAGGGATGTCCGAACCGTCGTAATTCTTGATTATCTGAGGCTTGACGTCTTTTCCGGAGGCATCCGGCGCCGTGTCGACATGGGCGATGAAGCCGACTTTCGGGACGGCATTTCCGATATTGGAAGGGATGGTTCCCATGACATAGCCGAATTCATCGAGCGTGGCCTTGACCCCCATGGCATTCAGTTCGGTGCAAAGCAGCTTCAGCAAGTCGAGTTGCTTCGCCGTACTGGGTTGGGAATTGCTGTTTTCGTCAGACTGGGTGTCGATGGCGACGTAGCGGAGGAATCGGTCGAGAATATTTTCCATGCTTATTTCTTTTCAGTTTTCAAGGATGCATAAATCATGTACGCGATAATGGCGAGGAACGGGAGGATGGCCACGGCTTCACCATAGCGGGCGTTCCAGGACGAAAGGAACCAGTCGACTTGCGCGAATTTGAGGATGGCGCTGACGACACCCATGAGGGCGCCGCCGGCGATGAAGCCGGAAGCGATGAGGGTTCCTTTCTCCATCCGGGCGGCATTGACCGCCGTGTCCTTCGACCGGGAGCCGACAAACCAGGAGATGGCTCCGCCGACAAGCAGGGGCAGGTTGAGGTCGATGGGGATGAACATGCCCAGTGCGAAGGGGAGCGCCGGTATCTTGCAGAGCGTCAGCAGGATGGCAATCGCTGCGCCGATTCCGTACAGGAGCCAGGGAGCTCCGCCGCCATTCATCATCGGCTGGATCACCGCGGCCATGGCATTGGCTTGCGGAGCGACGAGGGCGCCGTCTCCGGTGAACCCGAAGGTTTTATTCAGGATCAGCATGACGCCGCAAACGGTCGCGGCGGCGACGAGGGTCCCGACGAATTTCCAGGCTTCCTGCTTCCGGGGTGTCGTGCCGACCCAGTAACCGATTTTCAGGTCTGTGATAAAGGATCCGGCCATCGACAAGGCGGTGCAGACAACGCCGCCGATGACGAGGGCGGCAGCCATGCCGGCGTTTCCTTTCAGG
>CADBPH010000263.1 GCA_902796455.1 uncultured Bacteroidia bacterium | reverse complement strand
TCGTCCTTGGAAATCACTTTCGACAAATCGTGCACATAGCCCGTCAGCAGGTCCACGTAAACCGGGTCCTTCAGCCGGAGTCCGTTGATATTGACATTCACCAGCGTCCTCTCCAGGGAAGATTCCGGGATATTCCAGCCGAACCAAAGTGCACAGCCGATCCGCTGGCCATCCTTCGCCAGTCCGAAACACCGCATTTCACGGTTCCCGGAATAGTTGACCGTGACACCCTCCACCGGCGTGATGTCCGGCGTAATGACACTCGTAACATGCTGGACCATATAGAATTTCGGCCGTTTGTAAACCGGTTTTTTCTTCAGGTCCATCCGAATCAGGCCCAGGCTCTGCAACTTCCAGTCGTACTGAAGGTCCACCATGGTGAAGACAGAATACGGGACGCCGATGCTGTAGAAATTCATCATGTGGCGGAGGTCCCATTTGGCCTGGCTGGTTTCCGTCCAGTCGATGTTGCAAAGCACGGAAGGCGCATACTCCAGATGGGCCGGGCAGCCGGCCTCCCCTTGCAGGATTTCAATGTTCGGGTTGTATTTATCTACATCTTCGCGCAGTTTCTGCATGGCCGGAAGAACGGTCTCGGAAACACGCCAGTAGGCATGGATGGTAATATAATCCACATACTTGAGCCCTTTGGCCTCCGCAACCAGTTTCAGGAACTGGCGGATAAAGTCCCGGTCCGGGCTCCAGCTGGCCAGCGCGGCGATTTTCGCCTTGGGATCCACTTCCCGGATGACCTTTGCCGTCTTCAGGAACAAATTGGTATAGATGGGATAAAGGTCGGATTTGGTGGGACTGTCCGGCTCATTCCAAATCTCCCACATGGAGATTTTTCCTTTGTAATGCCGGACTGTCGCCCGGACGTAGTTCAGCCATCCGTCCATGACCGGCCCGTCCAGGATCATGCCTTTGATCAGGCCCTCGCCGTTTTTTGCATAGAGCGGATTCGAATAGCCAAGGCACATCCACGGCTGGACGCCCTCGGCCAGCAGCCCGTCGACATGCTCATCCAGCCAGGCAAAATCATATTTCCCTTTTTCCTTCTCTGTCTTCGCCCAGCCGCTCTGCAGGCGGCCATAACCGACACCGGTCTCTCCGACATACTGTTTGAAACGCGAGAATACCGCATAGTCCCGGTCCAGGGTTTCCACACCGACGCTCCAGAAGGATGGCCTGGAAAGGGCGGAATGCACCGGAACGATTTCCCCGACGACCGGAAGAGGAGCCGGATGAGCCCGGACATTTTTCCAGGAAGAAGATTCCATCAAATTCTGCGCACCGGCCACCACGGCCATGCCCAACATCAAAAGCGTTGCAATTGTTTTCTTCATCATTGTATCTATTCAACTTGATTATCAGAGAGTTGGAAGGTACCGAACCGTTCCGGGTTGTGGTTGTCTGCGACGCCGATCGGGTCCCAGCTCCATCCGGCATTGACCGGTTTGCCGTTAAAATGGAAAAGATTGTACCGTGCAAGGAACAATCTCAGCGTATCGCCCGCTTTTGGAATGACGACCTCCTGGCCGAACAAGTCCGCAAATCCCTGCCAGGGAAACTTCAGCTCTGCGGTCCACCCCTTCGATACAACCGAAGGATCGTTCAGTTTGCCATCCACCCGGACCGCGACTTCCAAGAACGGGAAATCCCAGTTCCGATAGACCCAGCGCAGCCCCCGCGGATTGATTCCCGTCCAGAAATGGGCATCCTGCCGGTCGAAGTTGCCGCCGAAACTGACAGCGCCGTTTTTCAGGATATCGAACCGGTCCTTGGCAAAATACGTTTTCCCGGAAAGCAGCTTCCCGCCAGCATCGTACTGGGGATAGGCGTCCCGCCACAGGTAAAACACTTCATAGATAACACCCAATGCGTTCAGTTCCAGCTCATAATAGGTGTCCTCCCCGGCGATAAACACTTCCAGGTCGTTCTCTACCCACAAGAGACTGTCCCGCTCTGTCAGGGTTGCGGCAGGATACGGTTCCTCTGCCCAGAAGCCCACGTACAAGGCTTCATCGTCCCATAAAAGGGCTGCCCGGGTGTCGTACAGCCCCGGTGTTCCGCCAACGGCGTCCACGAAGCGGGGGGATTTTTCCGCCTTCTGCCACATGGCTTTCGTCAGGTCGCCGTCAATGCGCACCGGACCGTTTACGCGTTTGATCTGATAGTTCTCCCTGTCCATTTACATTGGCTTCAGCATGGCCACGCCACGCAATCTGCAATCAAAGTTAGTTATTCTTTTGTTCTGTTCCAAGACAAGACGCCAAGGCTGACCGCTCCAGAATCAGCACGGGGCAGTCCCACAGGGGGATTCCGTTCAGAATGAGGCCGTTTCCCGCTTTCGACCCTCGGTATATCAAACCGGACAACTCGTGGACATAGCCGGTCATCAGGTCTACATAAACCGGATCTTTCAACGACAGCCCGGTCAAATTGATGTCAACCAGGGTCCGTTCCAGAGACGGCGTCGGAACCTGCCCGCCGAACCAGAGCGCACATCCGATCGTCCGCCCGTCTTTTCCCAGACCGAAGCACTGGATGTCCCGTGGAACAGTATATTTGACGGAGACCCCCGCCGCCGGGACAATGTCCGGCGTCAGGACGCTCGCCATATGCTGGACGACATGGAACTTCGGCCGCTTGTACACCGGATTCTTTTTCAAGTCCATGCGGATGAGCCCCATGCACTGGAGTTTCCAGTCATACTGCAAATCCACCATCGTGAACACGGAATACGGAATTCCCTGGCTGAAAAAATTGATCATGTGGCGCAACTCCCACTTGGCCTGGCTCGTTTCCGTCCAATCGACATCTTTCAGGACGGAACGCGAGTACTCCAGATGGGCATGGCAGCCAGCCTCGCCCTGCAAAATTTCGATATTGGGATTGTATGCGTCAATGTCCGCCCGGAGCTGCTGCAAGGCCGGTACAACCGTCTCAGAAATAAGCCAGTAGGCATGGACTGTAATATAATCAATATACTTTACGCCGTCCGCCTGTGCGATCAGCTCCATGGCTTGACGGATGAATTTCCGGTCCGGACTGCAGCTGGCAAACGCCGCGATCTTCGCCTGGGGATCCACCTCGCGGATGACTTTCGCCGTGCGGACAAACAGATTTGCATACAGGGGATAATCCTTGAGATTCCTGGAATTATCCGGCTCGTTCCAGATTTCCCACATGGACACTTTCCCTTTGTAGCGGGTCACAATGGCACGGACATAACGCAACCACCCGTCCATGACCGGGCCGTCCGGGAAGAGCTTGGAACCCAATCCCATACCGTGTTCCGAATAGATCGGGTTGCCGTAGCACAGGCACATCCACGGGTGTACTCCCTGGGCGAGGAGGCCGTCGACATGCTCGTCCAGCCAGGCGAAATCGTATTTCCCTTTCTTCTTCTCTGTCTTCGCCCATCCGCTCTGAAGGCGCCCGTAGCCGACTCCGGTTTCTCCGATGAACTGGTGGAATTTAGAGAAATCGGCGAAGTCGCGGTCCAGCGTCTCCACGCCGACGCTCCACCGGGAGGGTACGGATAAATCGGAATGCACCGGAACGATTCTCCCGGCAACCGGAAGCGGGGCCGGATGCGAGAGGATGTTCTTCCAGATAACGGACTCGCCGACTTTCTGCGCTCCGGCCCATGCGGCTGCAAACAGCAGCGCTGCGGTTAATAGTGCTTTTTTCATATCTCTGAAATAAATTGTGTTCTTTCGAATCAGCGAAAATTATACTGTGTTACAGGCAGGGGAGGTTGCCGCTGGGGCAATCATGGAACCCCTCGATGAAAAGACTGCCGTCCGGGCGCATTTCAACGACCGCATAACTATTGTGCTCCGGATACGCCTTTTCTATCATCCCCTTCATTGTCCAGTAATGAATCCCGCCACGCCAGCTGTAGTGGCCGGCATGATGGTGCCCCTGGAAGACCGCCCGGACCTGGGGATGCCGTTCGAGTATCGCCACGGCCTCCTGCGCATTGTTTACGCAAACCGACGAGGGAATGTCTGAAAAACTGTCCAGCAACTGGTGGATGAAAACCAGCGTCTGCATCCGGGGATGCGCCGACAATTCCCGGTCCAGCCACTCCAGCTCCTCCGGCGGCAGCCAGGCGGACTTCCAGTTGAAGTTCCCCCGGTCGTAATCGGACAGGTCCGCATTGAAATTCGCATCCAGGACGATGCAGCGGACACCTTTGCAACTGAATGCATACCATTTCTTTCCGTTGCATTCCCCGGGGTTCGTGACATGCGCGAGGAAGTCCTCCTTGCCGATACAGTCCTCGTCGTGGTTTCCCAGGACATGATAGACCGGACCGTCGAAAGACTGCAGGACAGACTCGATCCTGTCCAGGAATTGCAATGCAGCCGCAGGGTCATTGTCCGGCGCCTTGTCTTTCAAATCGCCCAATTCAATGATGAAATCCAAGTGGCTCCGGTTGAACCGGTCGACGGCCTCCTGCATTTTCGCGAAGGAATCCCGGTAATACCGGGTCGTCAGCGTATCCCTGTCCGCGTAATGCAGATCGGTTACAATCCCGAACCGCAGCGGCGTCCCTTTGCAACGGCTCCATAGCGGCAGGGCGGAAACCAACAGGATCCCGCCCGAAAG
>CADBPH010000262.1 GCA_902796455.1 uncultured Bacteroidia bacterium | reverse complement strand
TTACTCGACGGCGCTGATGTCGATGAGGTTGTTCAGGAGGGCGTAGACGGTCAGGCCGGCGACGGTTTTGATCCCGGTCTTGCGGCTGATGTTCTTCCGGTGCGTGATGACCGTGTAAATGGAGATGTTGAAACAGTCGGCTATCTCCTTGTTGAGCATGCCCTTGGCCACGCAGACCAAAATCTCTTTTTCGCGGGCGGACAGTTCTTCGCCCTCAGACTTGGGCGCTTCCTGCCGGGTCTTCAGGGCACTGCGCATCTTCCGGATGACAGTGACCGGCTCGTCGTACAGCGAGATGACCTCGTCGTATTGTTTGCGGACCTCCTCGCTGCAGGGCATGGTCTCAAATGCGACGACGGCCGCATCCGTGAATTCGGACAGATAATTCCTTCCGCTCCCGCGCGAGGCGTAGTCGAAGACGGTGGGGTCGACCAGCACAACGTCTGCATCGACGTTCCGGAGCCGGGCTTCACTGCTGCGGGACACATCGGACAAGATTCCCTCGACTTCGAATTCCCCCAGGTCTGCAAACACGCTTTCCAGTCCCCGGGCCACGACGGTGGAGGGAATGATCATGAGGACTTTCTTGTTGTTGCTCATTGCTCTTCCTCCAGGCGGTTGACCATCGGGATCAGGATCTCGTCTTCGATCATCGTGTGCTTCTGCAGATCCTCCCCGAGCAGGAACATGAACTGAAGCACATCGCTGACGATGCTGTTGTCGCAGCCCGCCGGCAGGTACTTCATGACAATGTTCTTCAGGTCATCGAGTTTCTCTTCAATATTGCTGTGATTCTCCTCATACTGGAGAATGGTGTAATCCTGTCCGCCGGTATGGCCCAGGACGGAAAGGACGTAGGGGAATACCGTGTTCTCTTCGTAGCCGAAGTGCTTGGCCACCTCCTCCTTGTATTGCTGGAAAAAACGCCGGATGACCTTCTTCTGCCGCTCTTCGCAGGGCTCGATCATGCGGGAAATGCCGTCGGAGAGCGCCTGGAGCGCGGAGTCCATATAATAGGTGTGCGACTGGTGGAGGTATTTGACGATATCGCGCAGGTCGGTCCGCCGCAGCATGTCCTTCGGCGGGCGGTATCCGTCAAAGGTGTATACGTTGCAGATCAGCAGGAACGTGCTGGCATTTACCCCGTTCTTCCGGCAGGCTTCTTCCACGGTGTCCTCTCCGAACCCGAACGGAATGCCGATGCGGGGGAGCAGGGGCAGGAGCCGGTAATTGATATCGAGCAGGTCCGACAATTTCATCGAACCGGAGAACAGGGTCCGCCCTGTTTCTGTCTTGGACGCAGTCTTGGCAGTCATATTTCGAAGGATTCTACGGTCAAAGGTAGTGATAAAGAACGGAAAATGAAATCATCATAAATGGGGATTCCCTCCGGAGGCCGCCCGGATCTGCGCAAAGTGGCAGGTCAGTCCCTGCCGGCAGTCCCCGTGCCAGTTGTGCATGCCGCCTCCCAGGCAGTCACGCCACTCCCCGCAGGTGGCGCACGGCCCGCGCCGGGCCCATTTCCGGCCCCGGAAAGGCTGGAACCGTTGCTCCCAGACGGCGTAAAAGTTATCTGTATAGATATTGCCTTGCGAGAAAACGTCCCGGTCGATGTTCGGGCAGGCACAGATCCGTCCGTCAATCAGCACGGAGGCGATATTGACGCCGGCCCGGCAGAAAAACGGTGTGTCGCGGACCTGCGCGTCATAGGGCCCGAGATAGCCTTCACAGCTGAATGTCACGTGCATGGGGCCGCCGGCAAGCCGTTCCTTCCGGATGAAATCCATCAGGGCGACGAGTTCGTCATCCTGCAGGATCATCTCCGGGTCCGAAGCGGCGCGGCCGATCGGGATGACGGTAAAAAGCCGCCATTGTTTCACGCCGGCCTCTTCCAGCAGGGTTTTGAGCCGGGGCAGTTCCCGGAGGTTTTTGCGGTGGACACAGGTGACGACGTCGAAAGCAAGCCGCGGGGCGGACGCGGCCAGGCGGATGGCTTCCATCGCCCGGTCGAAACTGCCTTCCCGGCCGCGCATCCAGTCGTGCGAGAGCGCCTCGCCGTCCAGGCTGATGGTCAGCGCGCCCATCCCGGCCCCCAGCAGGCGGCCGTGCATCTGCCGGTCATAGAAAAAACCGTTCGAAACCATTCCCCAGCCGAAGCCTCTTTCGCGCAGGGCCAGGCCGATTTCCCGGATGTCCGGCCGCAGGAGCGGCTCTCCGCCCGTCAAAACGACGGTGAACCCTTTGACGATCTTTTCTTTGGGAATTGTATCCAGGGCATGCAGGAAATCCGCCAGCGGCATGTCCGGCTGACGGCTGGAAGCGAAACAGTCACTGCCACAGTGCCGGCAATGCAGGTTGCAGCGCATCGTGCATTCCCAGAAAAGGTAATTGAGTTCGTGGACCCGGATTTCATTGTTCCGGAATAACCTGAAAAGGAATGGGTTCATCTCAGTGGCGCTTCAGGCGTGTTTGACAAAGATAAAAAATTTTTACCTTTACAGCCGAATCCGAAAGCAGCATGTCCCGTCGCAGTCCCCGTTTCAATTCCCCGCTTCTGCCCCTGCCCGCGCCCGAGGCCGTGGACCCGGAGGCCTTGTTCCGCTCCTGGGAGGCCGGGCAGACGGAAATGGTCTGCGTCTGCGGGCCGACCGCTTCGGGAAAGACCCGGTGTGCCGTCTCGCTGGCGCGCGCATTCAATGCGCTGGCCGGAGGCGCCTGTGCCGAGATCCTTTCCGCGGACTCCCGGCAAGTATACCGGGGCATGGACATCGGCTCCGGGAAAGACCGGTCGGAATACGGGGAGATCCCGGTCCATTTGCTGGACATTGCCGACGCCGGGGAAACCTACAATGTATACCGGTATGTGCAGGATTTCAATCGGGTGCGGGAAGCGGTGCGCCGAAGAGGGGGGCTTCCGGTCCTGTGCGGCGGCTCGGGTCTGTATATCCGGGCGGCGACGGAGGGGTATTTCTCTGCCGGGCACCCGGACCGGGTTTTCCATATCGGGACCGTTATCAGCCGGGAACTTCGGAACGAGCTGATAGACAAAAGACTGGACGAACGCCTGGCCGGGGGCATGATCGAGGAGGTCCGCCGGCTGCTGGAGAAAGGAGTCCCGCGGGAAGCGCTGCTGGGATATGGCCTGGAATACCGGTACGTGACCCTGTACCTGGAAGGCGGACTGTCCTATGCGGACATGCGGAGGCAGCTGGGGGATGCCATCCACCGGTTCGCGAAGCGGCAGATGACCTGGCTGCGGGGCATGGAACGCGCCGGAATCTGCATCCACTGGACCGATCCCGGCGCGTTGTGCCGAACGTGTAATGACCTCTGCGAGAGGTATTCACGATAAATGTTCCCTGGGAATCCCTACAGCTGGAAAGCTTCCTTGATCAAGTCGACGCTGTCCAGTTTCTCCCATCCGAAGAACTGGATTTCCTGTTCCACTTCCCGGCCGTCCCGCTTCAGGCAAACCACCCGGGTGTAGGGTTCGCGGCCCATGTGACCGTAGGATGCGGTCGGCTCATAAATGGGATTCTTCAATCCGAATTTCTCGATAATCTTGGCCGGACGCAGGTCGAAAAGCTGTCCGATCTTGACAGCGATGGCGCCGTCATCCAGTTTTTCCCCGTTCCGGGTAACGGCGGCTGTCCCGTAGGTGTCGACGTAAATACTGACCGGCGCGGCGACCCCGATGGCATAGGCGATCTGGACCAGGCATTCGTCGGCGACACCGGCGGCCACCAGGTTCTTGGCGATGTAGCGGGCGGCGTACGCTGCGCTGCGGTCCACCTTGGACGGATCTTTTCCGGAGAAGGCTCCGCCGCCGTGGGCACCGCGGCCTCCGTAGGTGTCCACGATGATTTTGCGGCCGGTCAGGCCGGTGTCCCCGTGCGGTCCGCCGATGACGAACTTCCCGGTCGGATTGACATGCAGGATGAACCCGCCTTCAAAGAGCGCGGCGGTTTCCGCGGGCAGCTGCGCGATGACGGCGGGCAGCAGGATGTTCCGCACGTCCGCCTCGATCCGGGCATGCATGGCCTCGTCCGTGTCGAATTCATCGTGCTGGGTGGACAGGACGATGGTATGGATCCGCAGCGGCCGGCGGGTCTGCCCGTCGTATTCGATGGTGAACTGGGCTTTCGCGTCCGGACGCAGATAAGGCATCGGGCTGTCCGGTGCTTTGCGGATAGTGGATAAGGTCTTCAGGGTCAGGTGGGACAGGGACAGGGGCAGCGGCATGTATTCGCGGGTGTCGCGGCAGGCATAGCCGAACATCATGCCCTGGTCGCCGGCGCCCTGGTCGTCGGGGTTTTCGCGGACCACGCCGCGGCTGATGTCCTGGCTCTGCTCGTGGATGGCCGAGAGGACCCCGCAGGAATTGGCGTCGAACATGTATTCCGCCTTGTTGTAGCCGATGTCGCCGATGACGCGGCGCACCACATGCTGGATGTCCACATAGGCGTCGTCCGAGCGGACCTCGCCGCCTACGACGACCAGGCCGGTCGAGCAGAAGGTTTCACAGGCGACTTTGGCGCGGGGGTCCTGACGGAGGAATTCGTCGAGGATGGCGTCAGAAATCTGGTCGGCCACTTTGTCCGGATGGCCTTCGGAAACGGATTCGGAGGTAAAAAGATAATTGTTCATGTTTCTCAATCATTTCAAATCATTCCGGACATGAAAAAAGCTCCTCCTGGAAAGGGGAGCCGTCAGAAAACACTAAACCTGATATGAAAACAGCCATCTCCATAAGATGACAGCAGTCAACATTTTAGCATTTTTTAACGTGGTTGCAAGCAGCCAAATCTTTCCACATCCGACTGCAAAGATAAGCATTGTGCGGGAAAAAGCCAAAGAAACCTTGTTTCAAATATGGTAAATTATCACTAAATTTGCGGCGGCAATAGAAAAAATAATACTTTATTACCAATTAATAATCTATGAGTCAATCAATTAAAAGAGGATTTGCGATATTGGTCGCAATCTTTGTGGGTGTCGCTGCGCTGGCGCAGGTGACGACATCTTCCCTGAACGGCCTCGTGACCGAAGAATCGGGTGATCCGCTTATCGGCGCGGTTGTTACGGCTGTCCACACACCTTCCGGTACGCAGTACTATGCGGTTACCAACGACAAGGGACAATACCATATCTATGGTATGCGCTCCGGCGGTCCTTACAAGGTGGAAATCTCCTTCCTCGGCATGAACACCGAGCAGCACAACAATGTGACCCTTACCCTCGGCGAGCCCTTCGTCATCGACGCCGTGCTCAAGAGCACCAATGAACTGGAAGCGGTCACAGTCGTTGCCGACCGGTCTTTCAAGTCTTCCCTTACGGGTGCCGGCTCTGCATTCAGCCGTACCCAGCTGGAAAGCACGCCGACCATCGACCGCAGCATCTATGATGTCGCCAAAATGACTCCCCAGGTCTCCGAGAACAAGAACGGCGGTATCTCCATCGCCGGTACCAACAACCGGTACAATGCCTTCTCGGTGGACGGCGCCGATGCCAAAGACTCATTCGGTCTGGCAGCTTCCGGAACCAACGGCGGCCAGACGGGTGCCAACCCGATCTCCCTGGACGCCATCGAGGAAATCCAGGTGTCCATCGCCCCGTTCGATGTCCGCCAGAGCGGCTTCACGGGCGGTGCCATCAACGCTGTCACCAAGTCCGGTACCAACCAGGTCAAAGGTAGCGTTTACGGTTTCTTCTTCAATGAGAACCTGATCGGTACGACTCCCGGCAACGCCGAGCAGATGCAGGCCAACTTCAACAAGACCGAGCGTGAAAAGTATTCCGACGAACTGTACCGCACGGTCGGTGCGACGGTCGGTGCTCCGATCATCAAGGACAAGCTCTTCCTCTTCGTCTCTGCCGAGCAGTTCAAGCAGTCCTATCCGAACGTGTATTCCCCGGACAACGGTTCTTATGACAGCAAGGATCTTGTCAAGCCGGTGACCGTGAACGGGAAGACCTATACCCACCTGACCTCCGAACTGGCCCAGCTCATGATCGACCACTACAAGGCGACCTATAATCCGCAGGGCGACTTCTCCGAGACGTTCACGCCTCACCAGGTGAATACCAACTCGATCAACCTCCTCGGCCGTGTCGACTGGAACATCAACGACGGCAACAAGTTGATGGTCCGCTATCAGCTCATGGATGCCAAGAAGGATAACTATTCTTCCGGTGCCAATACCTATTATTTCAATAATTCCGGTTATAAGATGGCGACCCGGACCCATTCCTTCGTCGCCGAGTTGAACTCCCGCCTGTCTCCGACCGTGCACAACAACCTGCGTGTGTCCGCCGTCCTGGAGCGCGACCACCGCGAGGTCCCTTACAAGGGAGCGAACATGTACATTTCCGGTGAGAAACCGGTCGTCGACCTCGGTACGGAGTATTCTTCCGGGGCCAACTCGATGGATTCCGACACCTGGACCCTGACCGACAACCTGTCCCTGTTCCTGGGTGACCACAACATCACCGTCGGTACGGATGACAAGTTCTACAAGTTCAACAATGTCTTCCTGCAGTATGCGTTCGGTGGCTACACCTATGCTTCCATCGCCGACTTCATGGACAACAATCCTTCCCAGTTCAACTACCGGTATGCCGATCCGGATCTGACCGGCGGCCAGACGGTTTGGGCTGCCAACACGAAGATTCTCCAGCTGGGCTTCTATGCACAGGATGAGTGGCGTCCGAACCGCAACTTCACGGTTACCTACGGTCTCCGCGCCGATGTTCCGATCTTCCTGAACAAACCGACGGAGAACCCGACCTTCAATGCCACGAAGTTCGCGACGACCTATGATGAATATGTCGGTGTCGTACCGCAGGCCTCCATCCTCTGGTCCCCGCGTCTGGGCTTCCGCTGGTATCTGAATGACAGCCACGCGACCTTGCTGCGCGGCGGACTCGGTCTCTTCACCGGCCAGGCTCCTTTCGTGTGGCTCTCCAATGCCTACAACAACACCGGTATGGAGGCGAAGAGCATCACGGTCAACAAACCGGGCGAGACTGCAGGCTTCAAATTCACCAGCGATCCGTATAATGATCTCGTGAAGACCGGTGTCTTCAAGGCAGCCGGCAGCGGCGCGACGATCAACACCATGAACAAGAAGTTCAAGTATCCGCAGACC
>CADBPH010000261.1 GCA_902796455.1 uncultured Bacteroidia bacterium | reverse complement strand
GACATTCTTTGCGAATCCGTCCCGGAAGCTGAGGAGCGCTTCTTCGAAATGGGTCACGTCGAGGCTCTGGCTCTTGGCGACGGCCAGCTCTTTCTTGAAGGAGAGCGCCTTCTTGGAGGTCTGCACCAGCAGGGTGATAATCGGGATGAAGTTGTCCGGGCGGACGACATACATTTTCTCATACCCGGGGACGGACACGATTCCGTTGTTGTAGAGGTCGTTATCCATCTCCAGCATGGAGACCAGGACGGCAAATTCACAGCCTTTCTTCGTCCGGTCCTTGTCGAGTTTGTCGAAGAAGTCGGCGTTTTTGTGCCGGTTGCTGGAGGCATTCCCCTCGTTCTTCATTTCGAACATGATGGAGATGTATTCCACGCCATCCTCTTTGTCCCGGAAAATGAAATCCCCTTTGGTGCCCTTCTCCTCATCGTCGTTGCGAACGGCCATATTGTCCTTTTCAAAGGTTGCGTTCGGCATGACCGGGAGCAACAGCTGGTTGTACAGCGTATAGCAGTGCTGTTCCAGGTCCTCGCCGAGGAGTTTGACGGAGCGTTTGGCCTTGAAATTCTTGTACATTTCGACTTCTTTCTCCAGGCTTTCCACCTCCTTCTTGTGGGACTCGAGGAGGTTCTGCACCCGCTCGGCGGCATTTTTGCGCTCCGCCGCCTGGTCGCCGATCAGCCGGGCGATCTCTTCGCCCTTTTGCAGGAGTTCCGTCTCTTTTTTCTTGATTTCCTCGCTGGCGGCACGCTGAACTTTGAGCCGGACCGTCTCGATCTCGAGTTCCTTGCTATTCTCCCAGGCCTGGATCTGCTGCCGGAGCCGCTCGATCTCCAAGTCCTTTCCGGACAGCTCCGCTTTGTGAAGGGCGGCGGCCTGGGCCTCTTTGGCAGCCTGCCGGGCGGCGAGTTCCGCCTCGTGCGCCTTCTGGAGCCGCTGGAATTCTCCGATGCGGCGATTGACCTCGGCATCAAACTCTTCGGTGCGAACCTGGCTCAGGAGCGCGGCGAAATCGGCGTCATCTACCGTAATGACGGTTCCGCATTTGGGACATTTGATCTCTTTCATGGTATGCATCCAATAGCCCTGCAAGATACGAAAGAATCCCCAAAAGTGAAAAAAGAATAGGGGATACGGCAAAGATGTCGTACATTTGCACTGTAAAGGAGAATGCATACGATATGAAGAAAATCGACACGCAATTGATGCATCCGGCCGAGCAGATCGCGCTGATCATCGGACGGATTTATCGTCGGAAAATGACGACGACCTCCGGCGGCAACTTGTCCATCATGGACGAGAACGGGGACATGTGGATCACCCCGGCCGGCATTGACAAAGGATCCCTGACTCCCGAAGATATCATGTGCGTCAAGGCTGACGGAACCATCGTCGGCCGCCACCGCCCCTCTTCCGAATATCCGTTCCACCGCGCATTGTACAAGATGCGTCCGCGCATGCGCTCGGTCATCCACGCCCATCCTCCGGGACTGGTGACTTTCAGCATTGTCCATCAGGTGCCGGATACGAGCATCATTCCGCAAGCCCGGGGTGTCTGCGGGCCCGTGGGCTTTGCCCCGTATGCGCTGCCCGGCAGCGAACTCCTGGGCGAAAAGATTGCGGCGGAATTCGGGAAAAACCCGCAGTACAAGGCGGTGATCATGGAGAACCATGGCGTGGTCCTGATGGGGGACGACATCGCCGATGCCTATCAGCGGCTGGAAACCCTCGAACTCTGCGCCCGGACGATCCTGAATGCCCGTACGCTCGGGGAGCCGGTTTACCTGACAGAGGACCAGATCCTGCGGCATGAACGGGCGGTCAACGTGGATTTCCGTCATTTCATGAATGTGGAGCACCCGTCCGATGAGCGGGCCATCCGCACGGAGATCTGCGACATTGTCCACCGTGCCTGTGCCCAGGGCCTGATGTGCAGTTCGTACGGAACGGCATCCGTGCGGTGGCGGGGAGATGATTTCCTGATCACGCCCTCGGACAAGCAGCGGTGGGATATCGAGCCGCAGGACATCGTCCAGGTGAAGGACGGCATGGTCGAGGCGGGGAAGCATGCGAGCCGGTCTGTGGCCCTGCATTATGAGATTTATCGCCGCAACCCCAAGATTAACAGCATCATCCTGACCCAGACGCCTTATCTGATGGGGTATTCTACAACCGGTGTCAAATTCGATGTGCGGACGATTCCGGAGAGCTGGATTTTCCTGCAGGACGTTCCGATTTATCCTTTCGGCAGCCAGTATCACGATATCGAAACCATGGCGGAAGGCTTCAAGAAATTACCTTGCGCCCTGCTGGCCAATGATTCCGTCATCGTGACCGGGGACAAACTGATCAATACCTTCGATAAGTTGGAAGTAGCTGATTTCAGTGCCCGTTCCCTGATCATGGCCGCTCCGCTGGGTAACCTGAATCCGATTACGGATGCGGAAATCGAGGATTTGCGCGTCGCCTTCCATGTCGGGGAGTAGCGGGACTAGGACTCTTTTTGCTCGATGTGCGCGCGGAAATTCGGCGCCATCGGAGGATCCAGGAAGACCTTGTTCTCGATTTCACCGCTGTTCAGGCGCACCCAGGTCGTGAAGCCCCGTTGCCCCCGGGTAAACTCGAACACCCGGGCCCCGTTGGGCTTGAGGTCGTTGTAAACGGTGTCGCATCCGCTGAAGCGGCCGTAGATGAGCATCACGTCCATGTACTGCAAGACGAAGTCGTTGTTGTGCTCATGACCGCAGACGATGGCCTGGATGTCGCCGTTGAGTTTCATGGCCTGGAAAAGGCCTGAATTGAGCTTGGAGCAGCCGATTTGTTCTCCCATGTGCCCGATGAAGTTCCAACCTTCTTTCCCGGGCAGCCGGAGGGCGTAGTCGAATTCGGCGGGCGGGATGTGGAAGAAAGCCAGGGAATGGACAGGTTTGCCGCCGTTATTGGCCGTGAATTCCTTGCTGTAGGAATCATACCATTCAATCTGGTCTGCCCGCACATTGTCATACCCCCCGTCTTTGACTTCGATCTTCCGGCCGGAATCGAAGAGATAGAACACGCGGTCCACTCCATCGGCGCCGGAGAGGGTGATTACATCATTGCTGGCCTTTGAGATGCCCTTGTCGGCCGGTGTGTTGATGTTGTAGGGGATGGTACGGATCACGTCCAGGACTTCCGTACGGGTAAGGCCGGATTCGCTGTCGTGGTTGCCGAGGGCGACGGCAAAGGGAATCTGATGCGCTGCGATGATTCCCAGCACTTTTCGCAATCCCTCCTCGGCCGGACGTCCGAAGATGATGTCTCCGGTGTGGATGACCAGGTCAGGCTTCTCCAGGTCCAGCATTTTGTTCACGTTTTCGTATGCCCTTTCGCTTCTGGGATCGCAAAAAATCACGTGTGTGTCAGTTAGTTGGAGTACCTTGAACGAACCGTCGTCGCGGTACCGGAAGTCCCGGGCGATGCCGGATCCTTTGCGCGGAGAAGGGTAGGGAGGTGTGGATTCTTCCGCATTCTTTTTCCTGGCAAGGGCCTCTGCTCCTGACCCCGACAGAATCGTCCCGGCAGCAAGCGCCCGGGTTGAATCTTTGAGAAATCGTCTTCTATCCATCGTGCTATGATTCATGGTCTGATACACAAAAATAATAGCTTCCCGTTGAAAATAAAAGAAGAATCCACGGCAAGTCTCCGGATATGTCAGTTTTTTTCTGTAACTTGACACTGTTTATTGCTAATAACCTTTTTCGTATGAAACGCAACTTTTCTGCCGCCTGCCTGGCATGCCTTCTCCTCTGCCTTGTGCAGACGGGTAGGGCCGATGTGGTGAACGTGACGGTCAAGCCCGGAGAGGCGACCGGTACGGTCCGTCCCCTCCATGGAGTCAATTGCCCTCCCAAGAAACAGATTGTCAAATGGTTCAAGGCTGCCGGCATTCCCTTCATGCGCACGCATGACACGGAGGAAACGCCGGGGACCTACGGATACCATTCCTTCGATGTCGCTGCCATTTTCGGCGATTTTTCCGCAGATGTGAATGATCCGGCCGCATATGATTTCCATACGACCGATGAATTGGTCCAGCGGACGCTGAGCGCGGGAACGGATATATTTTTCCGGCTCGGGGAAACCATCGAGCATGGGACGAAAAAGTACGATATCTATCCGCCCGAGGACTATCTGAAATGGGCGCAGATCTGCGAGCATATCATCCGCCATTACAACGAAGGATGGGCGGACGGATTTCATTATGGAATCGAGTACTGGGAGATCTGGAACGAGGCCGACATGGACAAGAATGGCCGGTGGAAAACGGATCCCCGGATGTGGGGCGGCCCGGAGGAGTCTTTCTATGCGTTCTATGCGACGGTGTCCAAGCATTTGAAAAAGTGTTTCCCGCACTTGAAAATCGGGGGACCGGCCATGGCGAATCCGACGGATGAGAAATGGCTGAACGGCTTCCTTTCTACGGCCGCAGCGGCCAATGCGCCAATCGATTTCTTCTCCTGGCACTGCTATCGTTCTGCCCCGGAAAAGGTCGTGGAATGCTCCGCCATCGTGGACGATGCGCTGAAGCGCCATGGCTATGGCAATGCGGAAACGATTCTGTCCGAGTGGAATTATGTCATCCAGTGGTCCGGGGAGTTGTTTTACGAGAGCGCACAGGCCCGTTATTCGGGAAAGGGCGCGGCTTATGTGGCGGCGAACCTGATCTCCTGCCAGAATTCCACCAGCCTCCAGAAGATGATGTTCTATGAGTTCCGCCCGGACTGGAACAAATACTGCCAGGCTTTTGACTGGATGACGAACCGTCCGATCGCCGGGTATTATCCATTCTATATCTGGAACAAGCTGATCCAATACGGCACGACGGTCCGTGTGGAAGAAGAAGATCCGCAGATTTATGCGGTAGCGGCGAAGGACCCTTCCGGCAAGCTCCGCGTGTTTGTCTGCCGGTATACCAATGACAATAATGAGGTGTACAGCAAGGAGATCCGCATCAAGATAGAAGGGGTTTCCGGAAAGGATGCAACGGTCCATCTGACGGATTCAAACTATCTCTATACCGAGTGGCCGCCGACCATCGATGCAGACGGTTCCGTGCATATCCTGCTGGAACCCAGATCTTTCGCCATGATTGAACTGTAAACGGAAAATATACCGGTAATGGACAGAAGAAGATTTCTTGGCAGCATGGCCGTCCTGGGGCTCCAGGGGACCCTTCTCGGTGCTTCGCCTCTGGAGGCGCTGGCGAATGCCCCTGCCGCTGCCCCGCGGAAAAAGAATAAAGTCGGGAGGATTGACGAAGACCTCGTCATCCTGATTTCTGACTTGCATTGTAATCCGGAATGGTACCAGCCGGGTTATCTGAAACGGGTTGTTTCCGATATTGTATCCATGACACCCCTGCCCGGGAATGTCGTCGCTCTCGGGGATCTGGCGTTCATGGTCGGAGCCGAGGGAGATTACCGGCTGCTCAAAGAGATTCTTGCGCCGCTCGAGGAGGCGGGTATCCACGTTACGCTGGGGATGGGGAATCATGACCGGCGGGACACGTTCGCCCGGGTGTTTCCCGAACGTGTGGCCGCTTCCGAACTGCGTGACCGGATTGTCCATGTCGTCCGGACGCCGAAAGCGGATATCATCCTGCTCGATTCGCTGCAGCAGCATGACAATCCTGAAAAGTACATCGGGAAAGGTGCCATTTCCCAGGCGCAGAAAGAATGGCTGACCCAAACGCTGGCAACGTATACGGACAGGCCCGTCCTTGTCGCGGCGCATCATCCTCTCGAGGAACTGGATATCAAGAAGATCCTTCTCGATTGCCCCCGGTGCGGCGGGTATCTCTACGGGCATAACCACAAGTGGGACGAGAACTGGACTTACCGGAGTTTCCGCTCTCCGGGCACCCTCCGGACCTTGTGTGTCCCTTCAACGGGGAATAACGGCGACATCGGTTATGTCGCGCTCCGCTTCCTGGAAGACCACGCTGAAGCCCGTCTGCATGAATATGAATACTTCTTCCCGCGTCCGCTGCAGGAGGGCCAGGTGAAACCCCTCGAATGGCGTTTGCTTGAAGCGGACCGTCAGAATGCCGTCTGCCGCATGGCTTATCTGAATACGCGGTAAATCGGTAAAAAAACACCCGGCCTCATGGTCGGGTGAAATTATTTTAATATGAATGCCTGCGTGGCCGATTTCGGCCTTGCAGGCTTTTGTACTGGGTAGGAGAATCGAACTCCTATTGCAAGATTGAGAATCTTGAGTACTAACCGTTATACGAACCCAGCGTCTAGTTTCCTTTTGGGAAGACAAAGGTAGTTAAAATTATTCAGCCTGCAAATATTCCGGCTATTTTTTTACGATAATTTACAAAGATGCGTCTGCGGCTACAGCATGGTCGCGATGTTGGCCGTGAAGAGTTTGACCGCGACGGCCAGCAGGATGATCCCGAATATTTTGCGGAGAATATAAATGAAGGTCGGGCCGAGTCTCCGCTCCACCCAGTCCACATGCTTCAGGATCACATAGACCATGACCATGTTGAGGATAATGGCGACGATGATGTTGGGCACCTCATATTCGGCCCGCATCGAGATGAGGGTCGTGAGCACGCCCGCGCCGGCGATGAGCGGAAAGATGATCGGGACGATGTTCGCAGCGGAGGGGGGACCGTCATTTTTCATGATTTCCACGCCGAGGGTCATCTCCATGCCATAAATGAAGAGGATGATGGCGCCGGCGACCGCGAAAGAGTGGACGTCCACCCCGAAAAGGGACAGCAGGCCCTCTCCGGCGAAAAGGAACGCGATGAGGATGACCAGGGAAATCGAGGCAACCTTCCAGGGCTCGATCTGGGACCCCTTGCTCCGCAAATCGATAATGATGGGCAGCGCTCCGGTGATGTCGATGATGGCGAACAAGACGATGAATGCGCTGACAATCTCTTTTAAATTCAATGCCATAAAGCCGTTTTGTGTTTGCGGCGCAAAGATAAGATTTTTTTCTCAGAAGCCATTCAGCGGCAGGACGACGGTAAGCAGCAGGAAACCGAGCCCAAGCACCATGAAGAACAGGAGGATCTTCCAGAACCACTTGAACCAGATCTCATAAGGGACTTTTGCGATGCCGAGGGCGCCCATGAGCACGGCCGAAGTAGGCGTGATCATATTCGTGAATCCGTCTCCCAACTGATAGGCCAGCACGGTCGTCTGCCGGGAAAGGTCGACAATATCGGAGAACGGTGCCAGAATGGGCATGGTCAGCGCCGCCTTGGCCGTCCCGGAGGGGATGAAGAGATTCAGGCAGGTCTCGAGGAGGTACATCAGCGATGACGTAGCCCCCTTTCCGTATCCATCCATGCCGCCTGCAAGGGCGTAGAGGATCGTGTCCATGATGCGGCCGTCCTGGAGGACAATGATAATGCCTCCGGCGAGTCCCACGATGATGGCGGCTGTGATGATGTCCTTGGCTCCGTCAATGAAATCCAGGGCCACCTGGCTCGCGCTCGATCCCATGGCAAAGCCGGAGATCACGCCCATGGCCAGGAACAGGGCGGAAATCTCCATGACGTACCAGCCGTGACCGAGCACCCCGACCACCAGGAAGAGGATGGTGAACAGGAGGATTTCGAGTACATAGTACAGGCTGGATTTCCGCAGGAGAAAGACCCCCAGGATGGCGTGCAGGGCCGTCAGCACCGGGACCCACGGGAAGGTGAAACTCGATTCGCCCACCTTCATGGTCGTTTGGGGATAAAAGATGGAAAAGAGGATGAGGACGACGTTTACGAGGGTGAAAGTGACCCAGGCGCTGCGCGGCGTATTCTCGATGAAATGCGCTTCGGACGCCGCTTCATTCCGGTTGCGCCAATAGGCATCCAGCTCGTACATGGGGGAGACCCGCGGATTCTTTTTGACCCAGGCCGCATAAATGAGGGTGATGGCGATGATCAAGATGGTGAGAATCAGCCAGATGAAGGCCCGGTATTCAAACCCGGAAAACAGCGGAATTCCCGAAAGCCCCTGTGCGATGCCGATGGTGAAGGGGTTGAAGATGGCGCCGGACAGGCCGATATGGGCGGAGACATACACCATGAGCAGTCCCGTAATGGAATCGTAGCCCATCGAAATGGCCAGCGGCACGAAAATGATGACGAATGCCAGGGTTTCCTCGCTCATCCCGAATATGGCTCCGAAGAGACTGAAAATGATCATGGTCCCGATGATGACAATGGGACCGATCCCGATTTTTCGGACAAGCCCCTTCGTCTCCCACTGCTTCGACTTGCGCAGGAATGTCATGATGCCGAAGTCGATGGCCTTGCTGCTGTTCATGATCTGGAAGGCCCCGCCGATGATGAGGACAAAGGCGATGATGGCCGCCTGCATCTGGAAGCCTTTCAGGAAAGCCCCGAAGATCTGCCAGGTCTGGGGTGCCTGCTGGACAGAATGATAGGATCCGGGCACGATGACGTCCCGGACGGATTCGTTGACGACGACTTCCTCATGGGCGAACTCTCCGGCCGGAATGAACCAGGTCATGGCCCCGCACAACAGAATCATCGAGCAGATGATGACGAACGTGTGCGGGATCTTGACCTTGCGTCTTTTTTCAATTAGCCCTGTCATGGAGTGTCAGAGTTTGCAGTTGTCTCCCGGGGAAAGGATGGTCACTTTGAAAGACTTGTCGTCAACCGGTTCGTAAAGCATGACTTTGCTTGCGCCGACGACGCTTAGGGTATTGTCCGGCTTGACGACGATGGCGGTCGCTTCGTCAATGCCGATTCCCCGGTAGCCGGGGTTGTCCAGGAGGACATTCAAAAGCCGGATTTCGCGTTTGCGCGCCACGAAATGCTGGTCGATGACGATGCTCTTGAGGAAGCCGAATCCTTTGGACGTCGCCACGGCTCCTTTCTTGAAATAATTGAATTCATCGGAATTCCCGGGTGTGGCGCTGCCGGTAAGCATGATATCGCTCATCACGGCCGCTCCGGCGCTGGTGCCTGCCACCACGGCACCCCCGGCATACAGCCGGCGGATCGCCTCCAGGAACTGGGTCCCGGACAGATACTCCACGAGCCGGTTCTGGTCGCCTCCGGAGAAGAAAATCCCGGTTACGCCCCGGAGTTTTTCCATGTTCTCGGGATTGTCCAGCTTGTCCTTGTCGCAGAGGATGTAGGAGGCCGAAGGACAGCCGGCATTCTTGAATTCCTGCGCTTGTTCGGGACCGACTTCCGCGGCGTACGCGCTGGCAAACGGTACGACCAGAATCTTGGAAGAGGCTCCTCCCGCGTTGTCGATGATGGCCTTGACGATGTCCGGATGGCGGTCGCCGCCGCCCTGGATGACAAGGGTACCCTGCCCGTCAATGTCCTCGGGCATGTAGGCATAGGTTTGGGTGCAGCAGGACAGCATGGCCCCGATGGCCAGGAGAGAGAATAATTTCAGTGTTTTCATTGTTTTTCTGTCAGTAGGTAATAAGCAATGTCTGAGGCCTTCTGTAGGTCTTCGTAAAGAATGAATTCGTCGTTTCCGTGCGGATTCTGCGCTCCGACGCCCAGGTTGATGGCCTGGAGTCCGGTCTGGTTATAGGTATTGGCGTCGCTCCCGCCCATGGTAGGCCGGGGGATGGCTTGGAGGCCGCACGCGGCGGCGGCTTTCGAAAAGCGCTGGTAAGGGACGTCATCCTCATGAATGTGGTAGGGCCGGAATTCCCATGCCCATTCCACTTCGAGGGAGCCGCCGTATTTGTCGCAGCATTGGCGGAAATCGCGGATGATTCCCTCCAGGCAAGCTTCTCCCTCTGCGCGGCTGCCGCTGCGGATCTCGCCTTTGAGGAAGACGTCATCGCAGACGACATTCGTCCCGGTTCCGCCGGAGATGACCCCGATGTTCGCATTGGCCATCTCGCCGCGCCATCCGAAGGGGAACTTGGATATGGCTTCTGCGGCAATCTGGATGGCATTGACACCGTTTTCCGGTGCAATGCCGGCGTGGGCATTCTTTCCCTTCACGTGGAAAATGAATTGGAGCATGCCGCAGGTGGCCTGGACGAAATATCCCGGCCGCATGAAGGAATCGAAAACGAACCCGTATTTGATGCCGGGTGCAGGCTTGTACGAGAGCGAGCCCGCCATCGTGGTTTCTTCGCAGACGGAGAATAACAGCGTGGCCGGTTGCAGGGTCCCCGCTTTTGCCGCCCTTTCGACGGCATAGAGGATTTCAGACACGCCGCCCCGGTCGTCCACGCCAAGCGGGGTCGTCCCGTCGGACGTGATGCGGTCGGGAAGGAAACAGTGCTTGAGCCCAGCCGTGGAGCGGGGCGTATCCATGTGGGCG
>CADBPH010000260.1 GCA_902796455.1 uncultured Bacteroidia bacterium | reverse complement strand
ATTCACCTTCGAGGATTACGAACAGTGCCGCAACGTGTTCAAGGACATGATTAACCTGCTCCGGCAGATGAACTACTCCGAATTCCAGAGCGAAGGCTTCCAGTCTTTCCGCGACGAACTCTCCAAAATCCTTGCAGAATATGGCAAATAAGGCATACCAGAAAATATATACTCAGTTGGAGGCGATTACTAAGGCGACGGTCGCCCTGAAAGCGAAAGGTGCCGCCAATGACGAACTGGCCCTCGTGCACGGCCGGCTGGCCCAAGTCGTGCGGATCAAGGGCGATGTGGTCACCCTCCAGGTCTTCGCCGGTACGGAAGGGATTCCGACCAATGCGGAAATCGTCTTCCTCGGCGCCCCGCCGACCCTGCATGTCAGCGGACAACTGGCCGGCCGGTTTTTCGACGCCTATGGTCATCCGATTGACGGCGGTCCTGAAATCGAGGGGGAAGAGCGGCAGATCGGCGGTCCTTCCGTCAATCCATACAAACGTCGCCAGCCCTCGCAGCTGATTCCGACCGGCATTGCGGGAATCGACCTGAACAATACCATCGTTTCGGGACAGAAGATTCCGTTCTTCGCCGATCCGGACCAGCCTTACAACCAGGTCATGGCGGATGTCGCCCTCCGCGCCGATGTCGACAAGATCATCCTCGGTGGCATGGGACTGTCCAACGACGACTATCTTTTCTTCCGCCACTCTTTCGAGGCGGCAGGCGCCCTGGAGAAAATCATCTCTTTCGTCAACACGACGGAAGATCCGCCCGTGGAGCGGCTGCTGATTCCTGACATGGCCCTGACGGCAGCGGAATATTTCGCCGTGGACTGCAATGAGAAAGTCCTGGTCCTGCTGACCGACATGACCCTGTACGCCGATGCGCTGTCGATCGTGTCGAACCGGATGGACCAGATTCCGTCGAAGGACTCCATGCCGGGCTCGCTGTATTCCGACCTGGCCAAGATTTACGAGAAAGCCGTACAGCTGCCTTCCGGCGGATCGATTACCATCATCGCCGTGACAACCCTCAACGACGGGGACATTACGCATGCCATCCCGGACAACACGGGGTACATCACGGAAGGACAGCTGTTCCTGCGCGCCGATGCGGATTCGGGAAAAGTCATCATCGACCCGTTCCGCTCCCTGTCCCGTCTGAAACAGCTGGTACAGAATAAGAAAACACGTGAGGACCACAGCCAGGTCATGAATGCGGGCGTGCGTCTGTACGCGGATGCACAGAATGCCAAGACCAAATTGGAGAACGGTTTCGATCTCTCCGACTATGACATGCGCTGCCTCGCATATGCCAAGGACTACGCAACCCGGCTTCTTTCCATCGACGTGAATATCACCATCAACGAGATGCTCGATACCGCATGGGAACTGTTCGGGAAGTATTTCAGCAAGGCAGAGACCGGTATCAAGCAGTCCCTGGCCGACAAATATTGGAAAGCATAGGAATGGCCATCAAGTTTCAATACAACAAGACATCCCTGAACAATCTCGGCAAGCAGCTGAAGATGCGGCTCGGCGCGCTCCCTACCCTGCAGAACAAGGAGAGTGCCCTGCGGCTGGAGGTGCGCAAGGCCAAGGACCGTTCCCAGCAAGTCCGCGAAGAATTGGATGCCGCCATGCAGCGGTATGATTCGCTGGCGGCCTTGTGGAACGAGTTCGAACCCGGCCTGATCCGCATCACGGACGTGGACCTGGAGACCGTCAAGGTGGCCGGCGTGAAAACACCCCATCTCAAGGACATCCACTACGAGATCCGCCCTTTCAACGCCTTCGTGAAACCGGCCTGGTTCGCAGACGGCGTGGCCATCCTGCAGGAACTCACCCGGTTGGGAATCGAATCCGAAGTCCTGGAAGAAAAGAGCAGGATCCTGGATTACCAGCGGAAGAAGACCACCCAGAAGGTGAACCTGTACGAAAAGGTCCAGATTCCGGGATATCAGGAAGCCATCCGCAAAATCAAGCGGTACATGGAGGATGAAGAAAACCTGAGCAAGGCTTCCTCCAAGATCGTCAAGGTCCGTCACGAAGAGGAAGAATCTTTAACAGAGGAGGTTCCGTCATGATTGAACCAATGACCCGATACGCCTTTGTCCTCCTGAGCGGGGACCAGACGCAGTTCCT
>CADBPH010000259.1 GCA_902796455.1 uncultured Bacteroidia bacterium | reverse complement strand
GGCGAAGACCAGGACCCCTTGCATGGAAGCGGAAACATCCAGTCCCGGGCGGTGGTCGATGAATAGCCAGCTGGGTTTCTTCCGGACATCGAAAAGTCCGTCTTCTCCGAGAAAGGACAGGCCCTCGTCAATCTGCACCCGCGCTGCCGGGAACAAATCGTTGGCCGTCTCCGCATCGCCGGTATCCTGGAAATAGTCCGACAGCGTCACGTTCCAGAGCAGGGCATAGGGCGTGATGTAGGTGCCGTATTGGGGATGCGGGACGGGATCCTCGATGATGGGTGCGAAGAGAACCCCATCTTCCCGGGCCAGGGCGGCGAAAAGGTACAGGCACCGTTTGGTCAGGTCGAAATTCTTGAAGGAGTGGCGGTTGGCCAACGCCTCCAGGTAGAGGTCTCCGATCCAGAGCCGCTGGTCCCGTTTCGGTCCGTCCTCATAGACGGTCTGCATGCATTCCCGGAGGGTTTCGACGCCGACATCGTAAATGCGCCGGATCCTGTCCGAACAGGTGGGCGGAAGGCTGTGCCTGACCGGTCCGGCACTGCTTTGGGCGGTGAACCGGACACTGTCGATGGCGAATTCATAGCCGGCTCCCGGCCAGCCCATCATTTCGATTTTCACATACCGGCAGGCCACCCGGCGGGGGATGGTTACCCACTCGTCGAGCCGGGTCAAGGTGATGGTTTCATCCTGCATCCAGGCCCGTCCCAGCCGGTTTTTATCCCATGGATCGAATGGGGTGTTGAGCTCGGCGGGCACCTCTCCGAAGGTGATTTTGAAACGGACGGGCGCATCCAGGCAGCGCGTGAGCGTCCGGGTGTGGAAAGAAAAATGGCCCACGAGGTGCTTCCCGAAGTCAAGCGTTGCTGTTTCGATGGCCTTGAAACGCTGGGAATACAGTTCTTCCGGAGTTCCGCAGGGTTCGTACCGCCATCCTTGGAAGGCCTTTGCGTCTTGGATGGGTTTGACCAGGGAGACCGGCCGGACCTCTTTCAGGATCAGCGCCGGTTTGGCGGCCTCTGCTTCTGCGAGCCAGCGTTCCCGGGCGCCTTCATAAGGATCCTGGGCGTGGGAAAGCGGAAGATGAACGAGCAGCGTGGCTGCCAGAAGGAGGGCCGGAAGTCGGAAAAGCGAAATCTGAATCATATACAAATGTAATGAAACTTAGTATATTTGTACAAGCATGACAAAATATTTGATTAAAAGAGCTTCTTTCTAAAAATAGAATCGGATAAAGAGATGAAAGTATTGATGATCAACGGGAGTCCCCGTCAGAAGGGGAACACGGCAGTCGCCCTGGCGGAAATTGCCAGGCAACTGGAGTCGGAAGGAATTGACAGCGAGATCGTTTGGATTGGGAATAAGCCGCTGCGCGGATGCATCGCCTGCAATACGTGCAAACAGAATCCCGGGGCTTGTGTCTTCGACGACGATGTCTGCAACCGGATCTCGGAGAAGATGAACGGGGCGGATGCCCTGGTTGTCGGCTCCCCGGTCTATTACGGCCAGCCCAACGGCGCCGTGCTGGCCATTGTCCAGCGCATGCTGTATTCCAACGGGGCCGCCTTTTCCGGCAAGCCGGCGGCCGCTGTCGCGGTGTGCCGGCGGGGTGGGGCGGACTGCGCCTTCCAGACGCTGAACCTGCCTTTCCAGATGATGAACATGCCCGTGGTGACCTCCCAGTACTGGAACATTGTCTATGGCCGGGAACCCGGCCAGGCGGCCCTGGATTCCGAGGGAATGCAGACCATGCGGACGCTGGCCCGTAACATGGCGGCCCTGCTCAAGGCGACCGGCGGAAAACCCGCCCCGGGCCGCGAAGAGCCCTGGGCGCCCATGCATTTTATCCGGTAGGGGCTTCTAGATTGTCAGCAGCAGGCCGAGGCTGGCAATGATGAGGATCAGCAGGAGAATGTAGATCAGGCACCCCAGGCTGCAGCCCAGGGCAATGCCGTTCTTGGCGCCGCGCAGCATGCCGTTCGTCTCGTCTCCGCGCTGGGAGAAAAGCAGGCCGAGGATGGCCCCGAGCAATCCGAGGAAAAGGATGATTTTAAACATAATGGACAAACTTAACTTTCGCAATGGCGAAAGTTACCTAACTTAGAGCCCTGAAAGGGCGGCAGTAAGCCTCCTTTCCCGAGGAGAGGAGGTTTGGAGGTGAGGGCAACGTCTGCTATTATAATTATTTATCACGTTACCCCTCCCTTTTCCCGTTTTCCCTCCCTCGGGGAGTGAAAAGCTGTCGGCCTTTACAGGCCTCC
>CADBPH010000258.1 GCA_902796455.1 uncultured Bacteroidia bacterium | reverse complement strand
GATGACCGTAAAGGTTTTGTTCATCTCGACGATCCGGGCGCCGTGCCGGGAGAGCAGGTTCTCGAGATCCCCGTACTCCAGCAGCTTGTCCGTCGGCATCTTATACAAGGCCAGTTCCCGGTATACGATCTTGTCATCGGTATAGAAGAAGGCTTTGATTACATCGACCCGCTTCTCGATCTGCTGGACGGCTTCCCGCAGGCGCCGGTCAGTGCCCCGCGTAACGATGGTGATGTTGTGGATCCCTTCCAGGGAAGTGGCACCGGCGGACATGCTCCAGATGCTCAGGCTGCGCCGTGTGAAGACATTGGAGATCTGCGAGAGCAAACCGATCTCGTTTTCGGTGTAAATGGTCACCGTATATTCTTGGATCTTCTCTTCTTCCATCATTTATACCAGGTTTTATCCGTCAGCATGATTTCATCAATTCCCCTTCCGGGAGGCACCATCGGCATGACCATGCCGTTCTCCTGGACATGGACGTCCAGCAGGAAAGGCGCATCATCCGAGAGCATTTCCTTCAAAGCCGGCTCCAGATCCGCCCGGTCCTGCACCACGGCGCTGCGGATTCCATAAGCAGCCGCAATCATCCGGTAATCCGGATTCAGCATCCGGGTCTGGGAATAGCGTTCGCCGAAAAACAGTTCCTGCCACTGGCGGACATTCCCGAGCCAGTTGTTATTCAGCAGGATCATCTTGACGCCGATACCGTCCTGCATGATGGTACCGAACTCCTGCAGGGTCATTTGGATCCCGCCGTCGCCGACGAAGAGGCACACAGTCCGGTCGGGAGCGGCCACCTTCGCACCGATTGCGGCCGGCAAGCCGAAGCCCATCGTTCCCAATCCGCCGGACGAAAGGAAACTCCGCGGAGAACGGAAGGAAGAATAGCGGGCCGCCATCATCTGGTTCTGGCCGACATCGGTTACGATGACTGCCTGCCCGTCCGTGGCCCGGCTCACCCGGTCCACCACTTCGCCCATACGGATCAACGGGTCTTTCGGATGGACCTCCGGTTCAATTACTTTTTCTTGTTCAGCCACTTGGCACTCCACAAAGCCGTCTGACCATCCCTTGTGGATGCGGGGCGCCATTTTCTCCGTCAGGGCCTCCAGCACCTCCCGGGCATCCCCGCAGATGGCGATTTCCGGACGGATGATCTTTCCGAGTTCAGATTTATCGATGTCGATATGGATGATCTTGGCCTGCGGTGCATAGCGTTCTACCACGCCGGTCACCCGGTCGTCAAAACGCATCCCGACGGCAACCAGCACGTCGCAGGAATTGGTCATGATATTCGGCGCCACATTCCCGTGCATGCCGACCATCCCTTTCAGGAGCGGATGTCCTGTAGGCAAGGCGCTCAATCCCAGCAAAGTAGCCCCTGCCGGAATATCACCCTTCTCCAAAAATGCCTGCAGCTGGGCCTCCGCATGGCTGATCGTAATTCCCTGACCGAAAACCACCATCGGACGTTCGGCGGCATCCAGCAACTGGACCGCCCGGTTGATTGCCTGCTCCGAGGGGTGGGGTTTCGGGACATAACTCCGGATAAACCGGCAGGGTTCATAGACAAAATCCACTTCCCCGACCTGGGCATCCTTCGTCAGATCCAGGACGACCGGTCCGGGACGGCCGGTCCGGGCGATGTAAAACGCCCGGGCGATCGCCCACGCCACCTCTTCCGGCCGGCGGATCTGGTAATTCCATTTGGTAATCGGCGCCGTCAGGCCGATGACATCCGTCTCCTGGAAAGCATCCGTTCCCAAAGACCCGCATGGGACCTGGCCGGTAATGACCACCAAGGGCGTCGAGTCCACCATGGCATCGGCCACACCGGTGATCACATTGGTCGCACCGGGACCGGAAGTCACCAGGACGACGCCCGGCGCCCCTTTGACCCGGGCATATCCCTGCGCCGCATGGACGGCACCCTGCTCATGGCGGACCAGGATATGATTAATCCGGTCTGTATAATCACACAGACGGTCAAAGACCGGCATGATCTGGCCGCCGGGATACCCGAAGACGGTCTCTACCTTTTCCTCGATCAGTGAACGCCAGAGGGCGTCCGAACCCGTAATCATTTCTTTTGCCATTATTCCAATATTCTGACGGCCCCTTTGTCGGCCGAAGAAACCATCCGCGCATAGGCCCGCAAACTGGCGGAAACGCCCCGCTGCCGCTCCGGCGGAGTGAATGCAGCCGCCCCCCGGGATTCTTCCTGCGCACGACGTGCAGCGAGTTCCTCCTCGGAAAGGCAAACCCGGATGGACCGCGAAGGGATATCGATTTCAATCCGGTCCCCATCCCGCACCAATGCGATGTTCCCGCCGGAAGCCGCCTCGGGAGAGATATGTCCGATGCTCAGCCCGGATGTCCCGCCGCTGAACCGGCCGTCTGTCAACAGGGCGCAAGCCTTGCCCAAGTGCATGGATTTCAGATAAGACGTCGGATACAGCATTTCCTGCATGCCCGGACCGCCTTTCGGCCCTTCATACGTGATGACGACGACATCCCCTGCCTGTACGCG
>CADBPH010000257.1 GCA_902796455.1 uncultured Bacteroidia bacterium | reverse complement strand
GTGGATGATGATGGGAGACTTCAACGCCCGTTCCCGCGTGGACAACGCCCAGTACGGGTATGCTGACGACGACCCGAAACTGCTGGTTCATGACTATATCCGGAACAATACACCGTATATCGATGTCATCAAGGAAAAGTATCCGGATGAGTTCAAGCCGAGCACTGGCGGCAAGAAGTCCCGTATTGACTTTGTCTATTGCACAAAACCGCTGTATGACCGGATTACGTTTGCGGATATTATCTGGGACGGATATACGACTCCGGTCCGGGATCCCCAGAAACTCTCCAATTTCTGGCGTCCTTCGGACCACCTTCCGATCATGGTGGATTTCGATATGAAATAGGAAATTACCGGGCGAATAACCGGTCGAGCAGATTTGCGCGCGCATACGTCAGTCGGCGGATGCGCGCGATTTCTGCTTCATAGGTCTTTTCCGGCATCTTCGCCTCGGTGCTGGCCTGATAGTAGAAGGGCCAGACGGTATAATTGGCTTCGATGGCCTTGCGCATCCTTACGGGCTGGAGGTCCAGCTCCCGGTCGATGGTGTCCAGCAGGGCGGCGCGTTTGGACTCCCAGCGTGCCCGGACCTTCCTCCGGAAGTCAGGGTCCTCCCAGAGGCGGTTGAACCAATCCGCTCCGCGGGGTGCTCCGGGCATTTGGAATCCACTGTGAATCATTAATTTGTCCAGATAGTCCCAAGCTCCTCTCCGCTCGTTGTCCCAGCCTTTGTCCACATCCCAAATCGGGCCGAAAAAGAGCTTGTCGCAGTCCCGGCGCTTATACATGTAGGTACTGGTAAAGCCGTCCATATCCGCTGCCAGTTCCTTGATGATTACGAAATCAATCAGCGTTTTCTCGTCGAAGTATTTTCTCCATCCCTTTTCCGGATCCGTAAAATCGTCGCTGTACAAGGCGTCTTCGGCATCTCGGATAAAGTTCTCGATATAAGCGTATTGAGCCGGATGGTAATCTTCAGCGTCCGGATATTTATGGTTGATTTGGATCCGTTTCCGCGCCGAGTTGAACCGCTCCGGCGCACGGGCACCATGCACATCTGTTTCCAGGATATGTCCTCCCGTGATCTTGGCGGGATCCGCTCCTTCTGCCGCAGTGAGTTTCTGGACATCGATCCGCCCCTCACCCCGCTCCATCTGGTCACTCAGCTGGTAGAGCCCGTGGTACTGGTTGTGCATGTAAACGTTGATGAACTGGGATGCGGGCGTGAACAGGACGGCTTTTTCATGGTGGTAATGCTCGGCCGGATGAAAGAGGACTTGGGACAGCATGAAGGCCAAATGGTTGCGGATGAGTGACTTGTCCATGTCATGGGCCAGGAGGACCCAGCTTTTTTCCCGGGCATGGTCCAGTCCGACCGGACTGACTTTTTCCGGGAATTTCAGCCGGTAGGGCTTTTTGGGAAGAATCCAGGTGGAATTGCCGCGCCCGCGGACCCCGATGACTCCGTCAGCAGGGCGCCACCAACCCTCCCGGGTATGGGGGCTGTACAGGGTTGCACGCGTGGGAACGTATTCTGTTTTCGAGGTGATTTCTTTTTCCGGTTGCAGCCGGATCACCGGTAGTTCCGTGTTGATTTGCGGGCAGTTCAGATCGACTGTGTAGGCCTTTTCGTTTCCGTTTTCGGCAAAGACGACCAGGGTGACGGGGTCGGCGAATGAGATGCCGCTCCGGTCGGATTCAATCTTTTTCCCGTTGACCCGGACTTCTTTTCCGGTTATCTTGAATCGGGGGATCAATCTATCCGGAGAATCCCCGTCGATCCAGTCCAGGTACATCCCTTTCAGGGTCCGGTTTTCCGTGTCAAAGATGAATTCGATATCATGGGAGAGGCTGTTCCGTCCTTTCTCCAGGACAAAGCTGATGAGGTCGCAGTTGCCGCTCGCAGGTTTCTGCTGCGGTTCTTCTTTTTCCCGGCAGGAAATGCAGACTGTCAGGAGCAAGACGATTCCGATGATTCGGGAATGTTTTACGTGTGCCACACGATTCATGCTTGCGAAGGTATCGATTTAGTTCAGGATATTTGTATATTTGTCTGCCAGGATTGTCCTGACGGGTTCTATTTGATAGTTATTTATAAACTGATTGGATAGATGAGTAACAAAGTTTTATTGGGAGGAGCAGTTTTTCTTCTGAGTCTTCTGGCAGTATCCTGTGAACAAGAGGAAAAGGCACCTGCCGAGGTCGCGATAACAACAAAGATATCCCTCCAATCTTACCGGAATGCAGCGGGAGAGTTTGTTTCGCCGCGGTTTCAATCGGGCGACCAGGTCCGGTTGCAGGATACCAGTAATGGGGAAACGGACGTACAGGGACCTGTTAGTGCAGGCAGCAACCTGTCTTCTTTCGGTTTTACATTGAAAAGCGCTTCGGATGGCGATTGTCTCGCTGCGGTATATCCTTCGGAGGCTGATGTTTCGTTCAACGGGATGACGGCTTCCTACTCGATTCCCGAGAAGCAGGATGGAAACGACATTTCCTTACCCATGATCGGTTGGACAACTTATTCGGAGGATTCCTTTTCCGGACACAGCATTCGGCTCAGCGCCTATATGTCACTTGTCCGTGGCGTCCTGCAAAAAGGATCTTATTCCGTTCAGAAAGCCGTCCTGACTGCAAACGGCGGCGAGAATCTCGCCGGCGCCACCCGACTTGATATGAACAATGGGACCTGCGAGGCATCCTCCTCTTCCGTGACGGTCACTTTCCCGACACCGCTCGATTGCCGGACCAGTGTCCGTTATGTTTCGTTTTTTGTCGTTCCGGGCTCCTTTAAGAATGGCTTTACGGTTACATTTTATACCGACGAAGGGGAACAAATCCAATCAGAGAATACCAAACCGGTCACACTCGGGCCGGGAAGTGTTTTCGACACGGATCCAGCCAGTATGGGAAGGCAGCTTTTGGCTGCCGGAGGTACGAAGGTGTATCTTTTCGAAGAAAAACTCTCCCGGGCAGCTCGGGATTACAAAGCCGGCCTAATCTGGGAGTGGGACTCTTCCACTGAAACTGCAAAGCTCTCCCGCCCCGACCATATCGACGACGCGAAGCCTGTCTATGATAATAAAAAGCTGCTGATTACCAGTTCCTACTCCTGGTGTGCCCTCGTTGATATTGAGACCAAGAATTTGGATTTCTACGCGACCGGCCTGACCAATGCGCATTCTGCGGAAATTCTTCCTGGCGATCGGATAGTGGTAGCCTGCGCTGAAGGCTATATCGCCATCTATGACAAGTCCCGGAGCAATGTCCAGATTGCTCAATATCCCTTGACCTCTGCCCACGGGGTGGTCTGGAGTGAAAAGAAACAGCGTCTCTATGCAATTGGAGGAACCTCTCTTCAGATATACAGGCTCAACGAGGAGTGGAATACGGCTCCTGCCCTTGTCCTTGAAAAAACAGTTTCCAGTTCCGGATTCGTCACAGGGATGCACGATATGACGGCTGTCGATGAAAATACCCTAATCATCGGAGGGAATAAGCTTGCGTTCTTTGATGTCAACACGGAGCGGTTTACCGGCATTCCTTCATATAATAGTGTAGCCGGCTTTAAATCAGTCAATTATAATTCAGCGTCAGGGGAAATGTATTACACTTATGCCTGGCAGAATTACTCAGAGGGTGGGTACAACTGGTCCAGCCACTGGATCCGTTATACGGACAATCTGAATAATTCTTTTTCTCCTAGTATAGAGGCGCAGGGAATTATCCGTGTTGAGGATATCAATATGTATAAAGTCCGCGTCTTCGCTTGGTAGGTTAAGCGGGCTGCGCAGGCGCATCATTCCGTCCCGTTCCGGGTCGTGATTTGCCAGGCTTCGCTGTCGCATCAGTGAACCCTTACGCTGACATGGCGGCCGAGACCTTTGAATAGTTTTACCAGCGTAGAGAGTTGGATATCGGTATGTCCTCTTTCGACCCGGGAAATGAAACTTTTCTTCGTACCGATCTTGGACGCGAGTTCTTCCTGGGTAAGTCCCGCCCGCAGCCGTTCGTCTTTCAACTGTTCGCCGATAATAAAGGCGTCGCACTCCATTTCGAACTGGTCGCGTTCAGGGGTGCCAATGGGGCCAAAATCCTCTGTAATAAGGTTTTCCAGAGGAGTCACAGCCATTGTATTTTTATTGTCAGTCTTCATTATTGTTTTGTCTTTTCATTTCAAAGTATTTCTTCATCAACGCCTCTGCCTTGTCCAATTGCTCATGTGGTGTCTTCTGGGCCTTCTTCTGGAATCCGTTAAATAAGATGACTAGATTCCCTTCATCGAAGCAGCAGAAAATACGATAGATGTTGCCGCTATGTTCCATCCGTATTTCGTACAGTCCTTTTCTTC
>CADBPH010000256.1 GCA_902796455.1 uncultured Bacteroidia bacterium | reverse complement strand
CCATAAGGCGATATCCAACAATCCCAGGCCGACGACCGTAAGTCCCATGACGGCACCGGAGCGGAAAGCCAGCTTGAGCCCGGCGTTCAGGGAACGGGAGACCGCATTGGCCGTCCGGGCGGAGGCATAGGTCGCCGTCTTCATGCCCACGAATCCTGCCAGGCCGGAGAAGAAGCCGCCTGTCAGGAAAGCAAACGGAACCCAGGGGTTTTGCACCCCGAAGCCGTATGCCAGCACGGCGAAAAAGATTGCCAGCACAATGAAGACAATCAAAACAACCTTGTACTGCTGCTTGAGATACGCCATGGCGCCTTCGCGCACATACTGGGCGATTTCTTTCATCGTCACAGTACCCTCGCTTTCACGCATCATCTGACGGAAAAACAGCCAGGCAAAGAAAAGTGCCACGAGGGATGCGGCGGGGACCAGATAAAAAAGTGGTTGCATAACTTGTTCTGCTACATCTTATAATAACGAAATGAATAGAACGTTTTAACCGTTTCGAAGCAAAACGGACGGGTTTCATTTCGCTAATATACGAATTATCTGTCGTTTTGCCAGCTTTTCGGAGAAAAAGTGCCTTGCAGTGCACTGGAAACGTAAAAAGGGACTGACTTGCGGGTCAGCCCCTTTTCCAACGCGGTTTCGCGGAATTATTCAGCCTTGGGTTCCTCGGCGGCGGGAGCAGCCTCCTGAGCAGGAGCGGCTTCGGCCTTCTTGGCGCGGCTGCGGCGTGTGGTCTTCTTGGCCTCCTTGGTAGCGGAAGCGAGAGCGGCTTCATTGAAGTCGACAAACTCGACGAGCGCCATCTCGGCGGCGTCTCCCTGACGGAAACCAATGTGAAGGACACGGAGGTATCCGCCCGGACGGTCGGCGATCTTCGGAGCGATCACGCGGAAGAGTTCGCTGACAGCATTCTTGTCCTTAAGATAGCTGAAAACAACACGGCGGGAGTGGGTGGAATCTTCCTTCGACTTGGTCACGAGCGGTTCCACGTAAACCTTCAGCGCTTTGGCCTTGGCAACGGTGGTGGTGATCCGCTTGTGCATAATCAGGGAAGAAGCCATGTTGGAGAGCATGGCCTTGCGGTGGCCACTCTTGCGTCCGAGGTGGTTGATTGCTTTATTGTGCCTCATGATTAATTGCTGTTGTTGGTCTTTTTCTTAGGTTCGATATTATATTTTCTGACATCCATGCCGAACGAGAGCTGCATCTTTTCGACCAGGATATCGATCTCGTTGAGGGATTTCCGTCCGAAGTTGCGGAACTTCATCAGTTCAGCGCGGGAGTAGGAAACCAGATCGGCGAAAGTATCGATATCGGCAGCTTTCAGGCAGTTGTATGCCCTCACGGACAGACCCATGTCAGAAAGTTTCGTCAGAAGCAGGTGCCTCATGCGGAGCGATTCCTCATCCAGCTCCTTGGAATCGGATTCGACGGAGCTTTCCAGGGAAAGTTTCTTGTCATCCGTAAAGAGCTTGAAATGATAAATCAGGATGTTCGCTGCATCCTGAAGAGCAGCATTCGGAGAAATGGAACCATCGGTCTCGATCTCCAAATTCAGCTTTTCATAATCGGTCTTCTGCTCGACACGCCAGTTCTCCACAGTCCAGTTGACCTTGCGGATCGGGGTGTAGATGGCGTCTACAGGAATGGTTCCTATAGGGGTATTCTCATCCCGTTCTTCCTCGGCGGGCACGAAGCCGCGGCCCTTGGTGATGGTCAGAGATATCTCAAGTTTGACAGAAGGCTCGAGAGAGCAGATATGCAGCTCAGGATTCAGCACCTTGAAAGAAGACAATCCCTTGGAGATATCCTCTGCGGTGAACTCCTGTTTACCGCTGACTGTAATGTTTGCTACCTCGGAGTCGACGGAGTCAACCATCCTCTTGAAACGAACCTGCTTGAGGCCGAGGATGATATCCTGCATCCCTTCGATGACACCCGGAATCGTGGCGAACTCCTGGTCCACCCCGGCGATCCGGACAGCACTGATAGCAAACCCGTCCAGAGAAGATAACAGGATGCGGCGGAGGGCGTTGCCGATGGTCTGTCCGTATCCGGGCTCAAGCGGCCTGAATTCGAAACGACCCAGGGTATCGGTCCCTTCGAGCATGATTACCTTATCCGGTTTCTGAAATGCTAAGATTGCCATGATACTTCTTTTTTGGTGTTAGTGACTATTTCGAGTAGAGGTCGACGATCAACTGCTCGTTGATGTTCTCGGGAATCTCAGTCCGGGCAGGGACATTGAGATATTTACCCGTAAGCGTGGAAGCGTCGAACTCGAGCCAGGAATACTTCGTAGCGGCAGCTACGCTGTTCTGGATAACCTCGAGGCTCTTGGAACGCTCCCGGACGGCCACCACGTCACCCGCCTTCACCTGTGCGGAAGGGATGTTGCACACCGTTCCGTTCAGGGTGATATGACGGTGAAGCACAAGCTGACGTGCCGCAGCGCGGGTCGGGGCGATGCCCAGACGGTAAACGATATTGTCAAGCCGGGATTCGAGGAGGAAAATCAGGTTTTCACCCTTCTGTCCGGCCATGCGGGAAGCCTTGTTGTAGGTGTTGCGGAACTGACGCTCGAGCACACCGTACATATACTTGACTTTCTGCTTCTCTTTCAACTGGCTGCCATATTCAGTCGCCTTGCGGCCACGCTTGCGGGCGGCACCGTGCTGTCCCGGAGGATAATTCCTCTTTTCGAAGTTCTTGTCTGCTCCGAAGATAGGCTCGCCGAATTTACGTGCAATTTTGGTACTTGGTCCAGTATATCTTGCCATAGTAATTGATCTTTAAAGGGTTAAACTTTACGACGGCCTTTAGGACGGCATCCGTTGTGGGGCATCGGGGTGACGTCGATGATCTCGGTCACGATGATACCTGCATTGTTGATGGTCCT
>CADBPH010000255.1 GCA_902796455.1 uncultured Bacteroidia bacterium | reverse complement strand
GGAAGTCATCGCCGGGGTCGCGACGGGGGCGATTGCCCACGGCATGCTGGTCGCGGACCGGTTGGAGAAACCGTTTGTCTACGTGCGTCCCAAGCCGAAGGACCATGGAACAGGATCCCAAATCGAAGGCGTCCTGCCTCCCGGCAGCAAGGTGGTGGTTGTGGAAGACCTGGTGTCTACCGGAATGAGTTCGCTCGCGGCTGTCCAGGCGCTCCGCGCGGTCGGTGCGGAGGTCCTCGGGATGGTCGCCCTCTTTACCTATGGATTTGAGCTGGCGGCGCAGCGGTTCAGCGAGGCCGGCGTCCCGCTGGATACCTTGTCCCGGTACGATGCCCTGATCGGGGTGGCGGTGGAGCGCGGGCTGGTCTCCGAAGGGGAGGAGGCCCTCCTGCAGGAATGGCGCCGTTCGCCCTCGACCTGGCGGCAAGATATGTAAAGTTTTACTTGATAATTGATTAGACAATGTCAACCCGGATAGAAAGCAAACATGCCAGTGTGGCACGCGCACCTTATTTATTGTACATGTTGTTTGTGGACATGCGCAACTTCGTACAGTATCTTCCCGAAGACCGGCGTGAGGGAATCACCGCCGATTATGATTCCATCCGGGCTACGGTCCAGGGATTCGACATCGGCGTGCGGGTGGACGAGCGCGTCCCGTATTCCAAGGTCTCGTTCAAGGACGACGGTGCGCCTTTCAACTTCCGTATCGACGTCCATTTCGATGCGGATCCGGCATATCCCGAGCACACCGATTTTTATGTGGACGTGGATGCCGACCTGAATTTCATGATGAAAATGCTGCTCGGCGGCAAGATCAAGGAAGCGCTCGACAAAATGGTCGATTCGTTGGCGGCCCTTTCGGAAGGCCGTATGCCCGAGGGAGTGGATCCTTCCATGTTTCCGGAGGGATTTGATTTCTCCAATCCGATGTCCGGCTACAAGAAAGAGGACGGCAATCCCTTCTCATGACGGAATCCTTTTTCCAGATGCTCTCCGAAGCGTTGGGCGAGCAAACGGCCCGGGTTGCCCGGGAGGCGTTTGCCCGTGAGGCTTCCGTGTCTGTCCGGCTGCATCCTTCCCGGATTCCGGCCGGTCAGGGCCCTGCGGAGGCAGCGGCGCACCGCTTCGGAGAGGGGATCCGGCCGGTGCCTTGGAATCCGTTGGGGTTCCTGCTGCCATCCCGGCCCTCGTTTACCCTGGATCCGCATTTCCATGGGGGAGCCTATTATGTCCAGGATTCTTCGGCCATGTTTGTCGGCCATGCCTTCCGGCAGGCTGCTGCCGCCGCAGAGCGGCCGATTCGCCGTGTCCTGGACCTTTGTGCCGCACCCGGCGGAAAGACGACGGACCTCGCAGCTTCCCTCCGGGAGTGTTGGGGCGACCGTTTTGTCCTGGTTGCCAATGAAGTGATGAACGCCCGCGTGCGGGTCCTCTCGGACAATGCCGGCGTGTGGGGCGACCCTGCTGTCGTCGTGACCGCTTGTGATCCCGCCGCCATGCGCGCCCTTCCGCATTTCTTCGATGCGGTCGTGGCCGATGTCCCCTGTTCGGGAGAGGGCATGTTCCGCAAGGACGCCGAGGCCGTCCGGCAATGGTCTCCGCAGCAGGTCGCCCTGTGTCAGGGACGCCAGCGGCGGATTCTCTCGGATGTCTGGCCTTCACTGGCCCCCGGCGGACTGCTCGTGTACGCGACCTGTACGTTCAACCGGAATGAGAACGACGACAACGTGGCATGGATCTGCCGGGAACTGGGCGCGGAAACGCTTGATTTGAATATAGATATGCCCGGCGTCGTCCGGACGTCCCGGGGGTATGCCCTGGTCCCCGGCCTGGTCCCGGGAGAGGGGCAGTATTGTGCCGTCCTGCGCAAAACGGGACCGGACGGGCTGCAGCCGGTCCGCATCGTCCCGCAGCCCAAGGAGGCCCTTCCGAAAGGGATCCGTCTGCAGGATTATTTCCTGGACGAACGTGTTCCCCGGCTGGCCGGCGCGCTGGTGACGGCTTTGCCGGAAGCCGTGGCCGCATGCATGGGAACGCTCCGCGGACTGCATCCGTTGACGGCCGGCACGGCAGTGGGCATCCTGAAAGGCAAGGATTTTGTTCCGGATGCGGATCTGGCGCATTGTATCACGGCGCGGCCGGAGGCGTTTCCCCGGGAAGAAGTGGACCGGGAAACCGCGCTCCGCTTCCTGCATGGAGACACCCTTTCCCTTCCGCAGGCTCCGCGTGGCTTCCTGATCCTGTGCCACGATGGCTTGCCGCTGGGATTTGTGAAGAATGTGGGGAACCGCTGCAACAACCTGTATCCGGCCTCCCGGCGGATCCGCCGCGACATCCGGATGGAAGACGTAGCCGTAGCTACGTGACTGATGACAAAGGGGAAAATGGCCGGAAAGGCCGCGAAAGAAACAAGAACGATTATTATAAAACAGCTTCTGATATGAAAAAGTGTGTTTTGCTGACAGCCCTGGCGGCTTTGTGGATGCTTCCGCTCTTCGCGCAGGAACCCCAGACCTCGCAGAAGGAGTATCTGGATCGTTATAACATGCTCGTGTCCCATGTGGGAGCGACGGGCGTGGGTATCGAAACGATGCTGGGCAAATGGGAAAAGGATTATCCCGAGGATGTGGACATGCTGGCAGCGAAGTTCGTGTATTATCTGGGAAAGAGCCGGAGCTCTTCTGTCGAGCAGAAGCCTGTTTCCAAGTACCTCGGTGAGGCGCCGATTTTCACGCTGAAGGATTCGCTGGACAATCCGGTGAATTATTTCGAGGTGGCGAACTTCGACGACGAACTGTTCGGCAAGGCCATGTCGTCGATCGACAAGGCCATCCAATTGCTGCCCGACCGGCTGGACCTGCGCATGTACAAGATTTCCGCGCTGGTCGCTTATGAAAAGGACAGTCCGGACATGGCGACTTCCGAGCTCAAGACCCTGATCGATTACAACCGGCTGCAGCATCCCGCATGGGTGTATCCGGGAGCGGAGAAGGTGGACAAGGATTTTTTCGATACGGCTATCCAGGAGTTCTGCTTCACGTTCTTCCGTTACGGTACGCCGGCAACCTATGCCGCGTTCCGGGATTTGTCGGAAAAGATGCTGGAAGGGGATGCGAAGAATGTCCTGTTCCTGGACAATGTGGGATCGTATTACCTCGTGGCGGCCAAAGATTCGAAAACGGCCTTGAAATACTATAATAAAGTCCTGAAAATCAAGCCTTCGGATATCACGGCCATCCGGAATTGCATCCTGCTTGCACGCAACGAAAAGAATGTCATGCTAGAGAAGAAGTATCTTCCGATGATGGTCAAATACGGCGAAACGGATACGGACAAGCAGGCCGCCCAGGCCCGGCTGGCAGTCCTCAGCGGGAAGAAGTAAGTTTTTCCTGTTCTTTTTGCCGGAGATACAGTTCCCAGGAATTCACCATGTTGTGCCAGATGGAATAGAATCCGCCCGCGACGCTGGTTACGGGGGTTAAGAACGTGTATCCCAGCCAGATAAGGAAGCCGGTGTTCTTTTGCCCGAATGCCTGTCCGGAAGTGAGGGATTCGCTGGGGCCATAGGACCGGGCGATTTTCCGGCCCCACCCGAACTGGACGAGGCAGCACAGCAGGGAGGTCAGGGCGATCAGCAGGGCTGTCCCCGCGGAGATGTGGCTGAGCAGCAGGGCTCGGGTTGCCAGGATGACGGCGAAGGTCAGCCCGATTCCCCAGATGTAGAAGGCCCAGGACGCATATTTCTCCAGTTTTTCCTGCAGGGCGGGAAGCGTGAAACGGATGGTCCAGGCGAGGACACAGGGCAGAAGCAGGATGGAGAAGACCCGCGTAATGATTTTCAGGAAGCTGGACCAGAAACTGAACGATTCACTGGGGTGCACCAGCGGAATCATCGCAGGAATCAGGAGGGAGGCCAGGCAGTTGATCATGACCACATAGGACATGATTTCGGCCATGCTGCCCCCCAGCCGGTCGGTAATGACACCGGCCGCCGCCGCTGTCGGGCAGATGAAGCAGAGCATGGCGCATTCGGTAAGGATCCGGGCCGTCCCCGGCGCCATCTGCGAGGCGGTCAGGGCGAGGGCTATGAAGAGAATTCCCTGCAGGAAAAGCAGTTTGAAATGCCACCGGTGGACCTTGAGGTCGCGCGGCGAGACTTTGACGAACTGCAGGAACAGCATGACGCTGATCAGGATCGGTTGCCCTTTGGAGACGAGGACATGCAGGAAAGGGCCCGCCGGATACAGGGCCGGCGTGAAATGGAACACCAGGTAGGCGCTGATTCCGGTCACGATGGCCAGGGGCAGCATCCAGTTGCTGATGAATCTGAGGACCGCTTTCATTTTCTTCCGATAAGGCCGGCAAATATCGCAAGAAATTCCTAACTTCGCAACAAATTATCCCTTGTGGAAAACTGAAAATAATCGATATGAAAAAAGTATTGTTTATCATGTTGGCAGCTGCGCTTTTGTCACCTGCCTGCGCTCCGAAACAGGCGAAAATTCCGGCCATCGATCTGGCCAATCTGGATACCAGTGTCTCTCCCGGTGAAGATTTTTACCAGTATGCTACCGGCGGATGGCAGAAGAATCATCCCCTCAAGCCGGAATTCTCCCGCTACGGCTCCTTCGATGTCATCGCGGAAAACGCCCAGAAGAATCTGAACGACCTCTTCGCGGCCATGTCCGAGATGCATCCGAAAAAGGGGACAGTCGACCAGAAAATCGTGGACCTGTACAAGATGGGGCTGGATTCGCTCCGCCGCAATGCGGACGGGGCTGCTCCGCTGAAGGAGCAGATTGCTGCGATCGAGGCGGTCGGCACGAAGGAAGACCTGGTTCTCCTGCTGGCCCGCCTGCACGACGGCGGGGATGACGGCTTCTTCGGCGCCGGGGTCGAAGCGGACCTGATGGACAGCAACAACCAGATTCTTTATATGGGCCAGGGCGGCCTGGGCATGGGGAACCGCGATTATTATATCAAGAGTGAAAACGATTCCCTGAAAGCCGGTTACCGCAATTTCCTCATCAAGGTGTTCACCCTTTCAGGCCTCGACCGGCCCGAGGAGCGGGCGGACAATGCCCTGTGGGTGGAGGAACGCATGGCCGAGTTCTCCTGGAGCCGGGAGCAGAACCGGGATATGTACAAGCTGTACAATCCGATGTCTACCGACCAGATAGTCAAGAACTATCCTGCCCTGATGCTGGACAAGTATTTCAGCACCCGCGGCATTCCTGCCCAGGATAAGGTAATCCTGCAGCAGCCTTCCTTCTTCGAGGGACTGGACGCCCTGGTCGCCCGGACGGAGACCGCCGTCCTGAAGGATTATCTCCTCGGGCAATTGATCCACGGGGCGACCGGCGCCCTGAGCGACGATTTCTATACCGCCTCTTGGGAGTTCTTCAGCCATCAGATGGCCGGAGCGAAAGAGCAGACGCCGCGCTGGAAACGGGCCATGTCCGTTCCGAACGGGATCCTCGGCGAAGCGGTCGGGAAAATGTATGTCGAGAAGTATTTCCCCGAGTCCTCGAAGCAGCGGATGGTGGAATTGGTCGATAACCTGAAAGCGGCTTTGTCCGAGCACATTGACGCATTGGAGTGGATGGGGGACACCACCAAGGTGAAGGCACATGAGAAGCTGGACAATTTCACGGTGAAAATCGGCTATCCGGACAAGTGGAAAGATTATTCCACCTTGGAGATCGATCCCGAAAAGACCTATTACGAGAACCTGCGGGCTGCGAGCCGCTGGTATGTCGCGGACAACATGTCCCGTCTGGGCAAGCCGACGGACAAGACCGAGTGGGGCATGACGCCGCAGACGGTCAATGCGTATTATAATCCGACCACGAACGAGATCTGCTTCCCGGCCGGGATCCTGCAGCCTCCGTTCTTCAACCCGGATGCGGACGATGCGGTCAATTACGGCGGCATCGGCGTGGTGATCGGCCACGAGATTTCCCACGGATTCGATGACCAGGGCCGCCTCTTCGACAAGGACGGCAACATGGTTTCCTGGTGGACCGCAGCTGATGAGGCCCGCTTCAACGCGCTGGCTGACAAGCTGGTGGCGCAATTCGACGAAGTCGAGGTTGCCCCGGGTGTCCATGCCAACGGCCGCGTTACGCTCGGCGAGAACATCGGAGACCATGGCGGTCTCAGCATTGCGTATACCGCGATGGAGAACGCGCTCAAGGCCAAGGGCGATCCGGGCCTGATCGACGGCTTTACGCCGCAGCAGCGTTTCTGGCTTTCGTATGGCGCGATCTGGGCGGCCAACATCACGGACCAGGAGATTCTCCGCCGGACCAACATGGACGTCCATTCCCTGGGCCGCAACCGTGTCAATGTTTCCATCCGGAACTTCCAGGAATTCTTTGACGCGTTCGGCATCAAGGAGGGAGACAAAATGTACCGTCCGGAGAGCGAGCGGGTGCATATCTGGTAGTGGGCGCTCCCGGTTTCATAGCGCGCAGACTGCGTTTTGAAGGAAAGATAGCGATGGTTTCCATTGCTATCTCTTTCCTTATCATGATTATTGCGATCGCCGTCTCCTCGGGTTTCCGGCATGAGATCCGGCGGGGCATTTCGCTGGTGTCGGGCGATGTGCAGATTTCGCTCCGGGGACAGACCCTCGTGAACGAGGAAGAACCGCTTCGCCGGGATTTGCCCGGCATGGATGCCGTCGAAACGCTTCCCGGCGTAGAGAAAGTGGTACCGGCCGTGTACCGGGCCGGCATCGTGCGCAGCGGAGAAAACATCCACGGGGTGCTCTTCAAGGGCGTTCCCGGCGGCGGGGACAGTCTCCGGGTCAGCATCCCGTCCCGGCTGGCGGACCTGGTCGGTTTGCAGGCGGGGGATGACATGCTGACCTATTTCGTGGGGGACAAGGTCCGTGTCCGGAAATTCAAGGTGGCCTCGGTGTATCCCAATGTGCTGGGATCGGCTGAGAACCTGGTCGTTATCGCCGGACTGGAGGACATGCAGCGCCTGAATGGCTGGTCGGAAAAAGAGGTCTCGGCCCTGGAGGTGATCCTGTCGGATACCTCGGACGGGAATGCCGTCATGGAAGAAAAGGCGCAGGACATCGGTACAATCCTGCTGTTCAGTGCTTCGGAAGAGGAAGAGGCGGCTTTGGCTACCTCCGCCCTGAAAAAGTATCCGCAACTGTTCTCCTGGCTGGACTTGATTGACACCAACGTGTTGTTCATCCTCATCCTCATGACCATCGTTGCGGGATTCAACATGATTTCCGGGTTGCTGATCCTGCTGCTCCGCAATATTTCCACCATCGGGATCCTGAAATCCATGGGCATGCGGGACCGGTCCATTTCGGAGGTCTTCCTGCGGGTCGCCTCGACACTGGTGCTGCAGGGAATGCTTATCGGAAATGGCCTGGCGCTGGCTTTTTGTCTGATTCAGGGGAAGACCCACCTGATCCGCCTGAATCCGGAACACTATTTTCTGTCTTATGTTCCGGTCCATCTGGATCCCCTGATGCTTCTGGGAGTGAATCTGGCAGCCTATCTGCTGATAATGATTCTGCTTCTGATTCCATCCCTGTATGTCTCAAAGGTAGACCCTGCAATAACCGTCCGGGCGCAATAGCGCAGTAGGCGCCGAACAGGGCAATCGTCTGGTCGATATAGGCGATGGTCTCGTCGCCCTGGAATACGCCGTTCTTGACAACGGAGTCGACGGCGGCTTTTTCCGGGTCGCGTAAATGGGGGATGACCTCCTTCAGGTCGTCCCAGGTCGCATAGGGCATCCCGTTTGCCTTGGCATAGCGGATGCAGTCGAAGACACGCCCTTCTCCCGCATTGTATGCCGCCAGGGTGAACTTGGCCAGTTCATGGCCGCTGGCGTAGTTGCGGAACATCTCCTGCAGGCGGATCAAGTGTTGCAGACCGGCCTCGATATTCTGCCGGGGGTCTGTCAGGTTCTCGATTTCGTACAGGCTGGCCGTTCTCGGCATGACCTGCATCAGACCCAGCGCGCCGCGCGGGGAGCGGGCTTCTATGTGGAAATGGGATTCTTGCCAGATGATGGCGGCCAGGATGCGCCAGTCCCATCCGATCTGGGTGGCGGTTTCTTTCAGGATTTCATCGTAGGGGGTCGCCTGGGAGTAGGTCTTGCCGGTTTCTGCCCGGGAAATCGGATCCGAGGCGATGGAAAAACGTGTGATGACATTCTGGTATTCTTCCGTTTGCATAAAATGGGCGAGGAAGAACCCCGATGCCCGTCTGAGCGTTTTCTGCTTGCGGGAGGCCAGCCAGGCGGACCGGTCTTCCATCGGGACGCTTTCGAAAAACTGTGCGGCCAGCGTGTCCGAGCCAGGCCTGGCCAGGAGGTCGATGCGCCCGTGGGCGAGGGAATCCGTCCAATTCTCGCCGGGCCGGCTGAGCCGGATTTCAGCATGGCAGTGATTCCGGGCGGCGAAAAGGGACAGCATCTCGTACTGGAAGCCGACCGGATAGGTAATCCGGTTTGAAGTTCCTGATGGAATGTCGATTACGCAGACAAGGGTATCTGTTTCGGAAAGGACTCCGGCGGGCCGGACGCGGCGGGTACCCGGCAGCAGGAGCAGCAGTGCCAGAATCAGCAGGAAATAGCGCAGGAGGGTACGGGCCTTCATGGAATCAAGGGCGGAATTAGCGTCCCCGGCCACCACTGCGGCCTCCGCCGCCACCCATGGAACTGGCGTGGCTGCTCATGGTCGTGGCTTTTTTGGTCTGCATGTAGAAAGGCCAGTAAATGCCGAATTTGAAGGCGCGTTGCGAGCGGATGTAACCCCGTGCGCTGAAATAGTCCGCGTGTTCCATCGGCCATCCCATTCCGGCATTGAGCAATTTGACGAAGATGCAGGCCCGCTTCCACTGCAGATTGGCAAACACGTCGAAATACGGGCATCCGCCGATGAGTTCGCTGTTCTGGTTGTGGAAGGCCCCGACAGCCGGGTTGTAAGCGGGTGCATGCCAGCGGGTGGTATACAGCCCGTTCACGCCGAGCTGGATCTTGAGGGCGTCGAAGGTCTTCGCCGGATTCATGACGTGCAACTGAATGTACCACTTGAGGTTGAGGGCAGCCTGGGGCAGCGGCATGACATCCTCGTTGGAAGACACTTGCAGCAGCGCCCGGTTGTCAAAGTGGAATTTCCACAGCTGGAAATTCTTCATCACCCCGAGTTTGGCCACGCTCATCGGTGTGGAATTCTGCCTTACGACCCCGAGGGTGTCGTAGTAGATGTTCCCGCTCAGGAGGGAGTATCCGGCACTGACTTCCATGTCCCAGTGGGGGATCCGGACGGAACCTTCCACCTTGGTCGTGGATTTTTTGCTGAACTGGTTCTCCCAGCGGTAATGGTTTGAAAAATAATGCTGTTCGTAAAAGTCCGGCTCGTCGAGTGTCGTCTCGAAATGCAGGTTGAGGGAGAGCGGACTCTTCCGGTGGCGGCGGAACGGGAAGAAGTTCATGTTGGCGTCGGCCGACAATCCCGTGTCGCCGGCTTCCTCTCCGAGGAATGTGAAGTAGCCTTCTGCGTTCCACGAGAGGAACTGGCGGAAATTACCGCCGGCTCCGCCGTACAGGTAGAGGGAATTCCATACGGTGTTCTTCACCGGAGAAATCCAGCCTGACGGTTGGAACAGGTAGTGGTTCAGGATCCGGTCGCCGATACCGGCATTGATGCTGCTGACGACGGCGTCGCTGGACCAGGGTTGCAATTTCGCGAAGATCCGGTTTTCGAATTTCATGACCCGGATGGAGTCAGCCGAAACGGTCGGATTGAGGTAGAAATTGTTGTGGTAGAATTCCCTGGCCTGGCGGTCACCGGCTCCGATGTTGTCCGCGTAGGTTTTGCGGTAGACCGAGTACTCGCTGCTGTGCCCGATGAAGGCGGTGGTCACGTCCGTGTCCAGGCTGTCCCGGGAGGCCGGGACATAGGTTGAATCCTTCCTGTGTATCAGGTCTTTGATAAAGGTGAAAGGAATCCGGTAGGTCTGGTCGAGGAAGAGGGTGTTCTTCTTGATCAGGGTGGAGGCGTCGGTCAGGTGGACGGCGATTTCACGCGGGCCGACCGTCGTATCCCGGATCCAGAAGCTGTCGATCAGGCCGCCGTTCTCGCTCTTGGCCATCTTGTTGTAAATATACCCGCCGTGGGCGGCATATTTCTTCCCCAGCCAGTTCAGGGACGCGGCGAAGGTCCTGTTGTCAACATCTTCATTCTCAAGCATTCCGTTTGCGCCGAACCGGTCATAGCGGAGCATCATGTTGAGCTCCGGCAGGATGTTCTGCGTCGTCAGGATATGGATATCCGACTCTTCCTGCTCCGTATTTGCGAAGAGCGTCCCCCAATAGGCCAGCTCCGTGTACGGCGTCTTGGTGTTGTACATCGGCAGGGTGCCGGGGGAGAAACTGTATACTTCATACGGGGCATAGAACGAGATGCCTTCGCGGGATGTCCGCCGGAAAAAGTCGTACTGCTGCACGGCGGAACCGACAATGCCCAGGTAGGATGCCCCGACATCCTCCCGCATGAAGGGATAATCGTTGAAATAGTAATTGAATGAAGTGTCCAGCTGCTTGAGTTTGACCCCGGCGAACAGGTTGTCCCGGTTCCAGGTAATGATGCGTTTGTACTGCATCGAATCGGGAAGGGCATACGTGGAGAGGATGCGCGGCGTATACTCGACGATGCTGTCCTTGATGTACTGCAGGCTGTCCTTGACCGCCAGGACGGAGTCCATCTCCCGCTGGCGCACCTTCATCTTCTGCTCGAAGTCATAGTTTTTGCGTGCCTTTTTGTCCAGCGAATTGTACCAGGCCAGGAATTTGGCGCGGGCACGGGCCGTGGAATCGGCATAGTAGAGGGAGTCCAGCCGCGGCCAGTCAAGGGTGTCGCCGGCTGCTTTGAGGGAATCGCGGACCTGTACATGGGTCAGGGAGTCCAGCAGGGCGACATAGTACTTGTAGCGGAACGGATCGGTCTCTTTCAGGGAATCCGGGGCATGGATGGTATCCCGCGCAGTCAGGCGCGGCAAGGTGTCTTCCGCTGCATCGGACAGGTCCAGGAAAGTCGAATCCTGTTCTTTCGCCCGTTCGGCGGCGGAGCGGAACTTGGTGAATGTCTTCTCGTTGGTGTAGATGACCGTATCCGCTTTCTCGACCGGGGAGAGGAACGGCCGGTTCCGGACATACTCCATACCGAAAGTCTGGACCGTCGCGAAAACAATCACGGCGGCCGGGAACCAGAGTTTCGAGAAGATGCTTTTTCCCACGTTGAACGGCATTGGTCGGTATGACCGGCAAATTTACGAAAAACTGACGGATCCGCAAAATCAGTGCCGCCAGCCGGGTCGGGATCAGTCGGGCAGGTCCTGCAGGCGCAGGAAGGAAGAACGGATATGCCGGACGGCACCTCCGGAGAACCGGACCTGGAACGTGCCTTCCCGGTCGGTCCCGACGACGACGCCTTCTCCGAAGATCTCATGGACGACGGCGTCTCCGACCTGGAAATCTCCCTGGTAGACCGCCCGTTCCCCGGCGAACCGGTCCGTCGCACCTCCTCCGGTAAATGTTTCTTCGTCAAGGACATGCATGAGGTTGCGCGTGCCCTTCCACAGCCAGTCCGGGATGAACCCTTCGGTCACGAAGGTATTCCGGCGGATTTCGGTTAGGAAGCGGGACGGGTATTTGTCCATCTTCGTGGAAACATTGAATCCCTCGGATTCGGTCAGGAACAAGGCTCGCTCCGCCCGGGTCATGGCGACATACATGAGCCGGCGCTCTTCTTCCTCGCCGTGTTTCTTGTATTCGCGGATGGTCCGCATGTTCGGAAAAATCCCTTCACTCAGGCCGATGATGAACACATAGGGGAATTCCAGCCCTTTGGCCTGGTGGATGGTCATGAGTTTGATGGCGGAGTCGGTCTTCCGCAGGTCGGGCTCCGTGTAGAGGGCGATATCCTGGAGGTAGTCGGAGAGGGTGAACGCGTCTTCCCGGTACGCTTTCTCGTAATTGCGGACGGACTGGATGAGTTCGTCCAGGTTTTCCAGCCGGTCTTCGTCCTGGTCTTCCCGCAGTTCCCGCTTGAGCCCGCTCTTGTCCAGGAGGCGGTCCAGCAAATCGGAGACCCGCATTTCGCCCTTGGCGGCGATGGCTTCTTCGATCAGGTGGACGAATTCCTGGGCGGCGGGTTTGTCCAAACCCTTGACGGTGAGGTTGTCCCGCAACGCCGGATAGAGTGCACCGCCGCCGGCGATGTCCGCCAGCAGCGCCAGGAAGGCGCGGCCCAGTTTCCGGGAGGGTTCATTGATGACCCGGTTAAAGGCGAGGTCGTCGGCGGGATTGTTGACCAGCCGCAGGTAGCCCAGGGCATCCTTGATTTCCTTCCGCTCGAAGAAACGGGTTCCGCCCCAGATGGTGTATTTGAGCTGGGCTTTCAGGAGGGCTTGCTCAACGGCGCGGGATTGATAGGTCGAGCGGTACAGGATGGCGATATCGCGCGGCCTGGCCCCTTCCGCGAGGAGTTCCTTGATGCGGTCGGTGACCCACCCGATTTCTTCCTGCTCGGTCTTCCCGTGGAAGTGGATGACGGCCCGGCCCTCGGCCTGGCGCGTGAAGAGGTCCTTGGGATACCGCATGGTGTTGTGGGCGATGACGCTGTTCGCGACATCCAGGATGTTCGGGGTGGAGCGGTAATTCTCGTCCAGGATGATGTCTTTGTCGGAGGCGAATTCCACGAAGCGGCTCGGGCGGGCGCCCCGCCATTCGTAGATGCATTGGTCCGGGTCGCCGACCACGAAGAGATTGCCGTGACCGGCGGCGAGTTTTTCGATGATGTCCCAGTTGTCGGCGTTGCAGTCCTGGGCCTCGTCGACCATGATGTAGTTCAGGCGCTGTTGCCAGGCTTCCCGCGCATCGGAGAAATGGTCGAGAATATAGCGTGTAAAGTTCTCGATATCATCGAAATCCAGCGCCCAGTTCTTGAGCTGGGCGGCGGCGAAGCAGGCCAGGTTCCCTTTTTTCATGCCATCGGAAAGCGTCCTTCCCGGCAGCATGTAGGTGTCGATGTAATCGTCCAGGGCTTTGTCGACGGCGATGCCGTCCAGGAAATGCTTGACCGTCTTCTCGGTCCGCTTGATTCCGAGCTGGTCCATGCACTGTTTGGCGACGGCCTTGGCGTCCTCTTCGTCCAGGATGCCGAAGGATTTCGGGAAGCCGAGCCGGTAGATTTCCTGCCGGAGGAATTTCACGCAGAAACCGTCGATGGTGCAGACGAAATCATTGTAATCGCCGCTGTGGACCATGGCGGCGATGCGCTGCCGCATTTCAGCTGCCGCCTTGTTGGTGAAGGTCAGGCACAGGATGTCGGCCGGGTCGATGCCCAGGACGTTCACCAGATAGGCATACCGGTAGGTAAGGGCCTTGGTCTTGCCGGTACCGGCCCCCGCGATGACCCGGATACGGCCTTCGGTGGCGGTGGCAGCCTCCCGCTGACGGGAGTTCAGGTCCTTGAGGAAACCGGTGTCCATGGTGCCCTGTTATTGAGAGATGAGTTTGATGCCTTCCGCCTGCATGGCCGCGAGGGCTTCCCGGTGCCCCTGCGGGTCGACCCAGGCGAGGCAGTCTTGCAGGAGCAGGACGCGCAGCCCGGCCTTCTTCAGGTCTTCGCAGGTGTTCCGGACGCAGTACTCCGTGGCGATGCCGCAGACATATACATTCTTGATATCCAGCAATTCCAGCACCTCATGCAAGGACTGGCCCGCGTGGTTGACCCCTTCGAAACCGGAATACTGTTCCAGGTCTTTCTTGTACCCTTTGTAGAAGGTGAGTTCTTCGGTGGCATAGGGCCGGAGGGCCTCATGGATTTCGGCGCCGTGGGTGCCCTGGACGCAATGCTCCGGCCAGGGACCGCCCTGCGCCTGGAAGGAGCAGTGCCCCTGCGGGTGGGAATCCCGGACAAACAGGATGGGGAAGGTCCCGTAGATGATTTCGTCGCTCTCGGGCGATCCTTCCGTGATCTTCTCAATGAATTTCAGGGAGTTTCGGACGGCTTCGCCAGCCCCCTGGCATGCCATTGTTCCGTCGATGAAGTCGTAGAGCATGTCCACGACGACCAAAGCTACATCTCTCATGGGTCAGTCGATATGGAATTCTTCAATTTCTTTCACCAGTTTGCCGAGGATGTCCATCTTGGTGTTGTACAGGTCGTCCGAGATGTCCACCTTGTAATAGTGCGGGTTGATGAGCCGTCGCTCGGAGGGGCTCATGCGGGAGAGGTTTTCCTGGAAGAAAGCTTTTTTCTCCTGCAGGGTATGTTCCGGTCCGATGCGTTTTCCGTTCTGGATGACAGGGATTTGCAGCGCGCGGAATGTATAGGTTCCCTTCTCGAAAGTCTTGAATTTATACCGGTCGTATTCGTCGTAGATGGTGAAGGTCTCGCCGGCTTCGATGCGCTGGCTCAGGTTGTCCCCGCGCAGGCAGGTGACGTCGGCCTTGAACTGGGGCTTTCCGTCATCGCCGTTCTTGATGAGCCGGTAGGTGATCTGGAATCCGGGATTGATCAGTTTGATCTTGTCTTCGGAGCGTTTGAGAACGGGCTGGCCGTCAATCTGGACCAGTTTGTAGACATTGCCGAAGCAGGGAGCCGCTTTGCTCGTGGCGATGGCGTCGCCGACTCCGTAGGAATCGATCCGTGCCCCCTGGCGTTCCAGGTCGGCGATGAGGTATTCGTCCAATCCGTTGGTGGCGAATATCTTGCACTGTTTCAATCCATGCTCGTCCAGGATCTGGCGCACTTTGATGGAGAGGTAGGCGAGGTCGCCGCTGTCCAGCCGGATGCCGTATCCGTACGGGTAGCTGTCGTCGATGCCGTTTTCACGGAAGGCCCGGATCGCATTGAGGACGCCGCACTTGAGGGTGTCGTAGGTGTCGATCAACAGGATGAGGTTTTCACCCCGGTGGGTGCGGATGTAGTCGCAGAAAGCCTGGTG